>JBMOHO010000424.1:0-2561 GCA_049317805.1 Saprospiraceae bacterium | reverse complement strand
TTGTCGTTGCCCCCTACCCCATAGCTGCGCTGCCAGATGATTCCGCCCGCTGCGTCAAGTTTTACTGCATAAGCATCAAATTGTCCCCCGCCATAACCGACAGCCATCAAACCGCCATCTGCAGTGCTTTTGACGGCTGAAAACTCATCATTACCCCCGCCTCCATAAGTTTTTGACCATTCCACGTTCCCATCCGGATCAAGCTTCACCAACAACGCATCCCACCCCCCTGCCGGGCCGTTCGAACTTCGGCCTGCTACCACGGCCGAACCATCCGATAATACCTCCAGCCATTGAACCTGCTGATCATTGGACGCATCATAACTTCGTTTGTACGTACTTTGAGCAACAAGCAGTGCACAAGCATTTGTCAAAACAAAAATACACCCTAACGAGCGCAAAAAACGACTTTTCATCTGGGCCTTGTTTTTAATCAAAGGTAAACACATCTATAATCATGGCCAAACCAAACCCCACATCAGATGTTTCACCCCTTACGGCTTAACTTTGACCAATTATTTTACAAACCAACGCTTCCCCCTTCACCCCAAAGCACACCGTCGCAAATTCCGCATTCCGCAATCCCCAATCCGCATTCCACCATGGCCATCATACCCATCAGCCTCAAAGACGGCAACATCCAAAAATCCATCGAAGACCCCATCGTGGGCATTGACCTGGGCACCACCAACAGCCTGGTGGCGTACATGCAAGGTGCCGCGCCAGTTTGCGTCAAAGAACCCGGCGGAAAAAACACATTGGTACCTTCCGTTGTCCATTTTGCACCCGACGGATCGGTGCTCATCGGTGACCCCGCGCGGGAAAAACTCATCACCGATCCGGCCCATACCATCTTTTCCGTTAAACGCCTTATGGGCAAATCGTACAAAGACCTGGCAGCAATGTCCGACTTCTTTGGCTATCAAATCATAGACGAAGACACCGACGCGCTGGTGAAAATCCGCGTCGACAACCGTTTTTATACGCCCATTGAACTCAGTGCCCTCATCCTCCAGGAATTAAAAACACGCGCCGAGCAAGCACTGGGAACACCCGTCAGCAAGGCCGTCATCACTGTGCCCGCCTATTTCAACGACACCCAGCGCCAGGCCACCCGCGACGCGGGCAAACTGGCCGGACTCGATGTGCTGCGCATCGTCAACGAACCCACGGCCGCTGCGCTCGCCTACGGCCTGGGACTACAGCCGGACGAACACGAAACCATCGCGGTATACGACCTCGGCGGCGGCACCTTCGACCTGTCGGTGCTTCGACTCGAAGGCGGGGTTTTTGAAGTGCTGGCTACCCGCGGCGACACCTTTCTCGGCGGCGATGACTTCGATAAATCCATTGTGCAACACTGGATGGTCGAGTTGCAGCTCGATGAAGCCATTGTAACACAAGACAAAGGCTTACTACAGGATTTCCGTTTGACTGCCGAACACGCCAAGAAAAGCCTGTCGAGCCACGATCATTTTGAAGGCGCTGTCGGCCCATATACCGTTAGCCTTGATGCCCACACATTTGAACGCCTGATTCAACCCTTTATCGACCGCACCCTGGCAGCCTGCAAAGCGGCTTTGGCAGATGCTGGCCGTACGGTTGACCAAATAGACAAAGTGATTATGGTGGGCGGCAGCACCCGCGTGCCGGCGGTCAAAAACGCCGTCGCCGCCTTTTTCAAGCGTCCGGTGTTTGACAACCTCAATCCCGACGAAGTGGTGGCCCTCGGCGCAGCCATTCAAGCCGACGTGCTGGCCGGCAACCAGCGCGACTTGCTCCTGCTCGACGTGACCCCGCTTTCCCTCGGTATTGAAACGGTGGGTGGACTCATGGACGTGATCATTCCCCGCAACACCAAGGTGCCCGGCCGTGCCGGCCGACAGTACACCACCAGTGTAGACGGCCAGAAAAACCTTAAAATTGCCGTATTTCAGGGCGAACGCGACTTGGTGGAGCACAACCGCAAATTAGGCGAATTCATCCTCAAAGGCATCCCGCCCATGCCCGCCGGTTTGCCCAAAATCGACATCACCTTTGCGCTCAATGCCGACGGCATCCTCAACGTGCGCGCCCGCGAACTGCGCTCCGGCCTGGAACAATTAGTAGACATCCAACCCACCTACGGCATAACAGAAGAAGACATGGCGCGCATGCTCCTCGACAGCATCCAGCACGCCCAGACCGACATGGCGGCTCGAGCCATTCAGGAAGCCCGCACCGAAGCGCACATGCTGCTGCTGTCGGGCGATAAATTCCTGAAGCAAAACGCGGAAATCCTCAGCCCCGAAGAAGTGGTGCGTACAAACGATTTGTTAAACGCCCTGCGCGAGGCCACTGCCGGTGCCAATAAAGACGTTATCCTCTCAGCCATAGAAACCCTCAACACATACACTGCTCCCCTCGCCCACCGGGCCATGGATTACACCATTTACGAGGCCATGCAGGGGAAAAAAGCTTTGTGATTTTTACCACTTTTTTTTACCACTGATTTTTTTTTACCACTAAGGCACTAAGAGACACTAAGATACACTAAGTAAATCATGCAACTTTTTTTCTTA
>JBMOHO010000423.1:0-2566 GCA_049317805.1 Saprospiraceae bacterium | reverse complement strand
TCTACAGCAAGGATGCGCAGCACATACACACCTTCCGGATATGTTTTTACAGAAATGGCAGCTGTAGTTTGACCTTGTTGGGTGCGTCCGGATTGCATCAAACGACCGGAGACGTCGGTTAATGTCCATGTGCTTTCCACACCTGATGTAGACACCAGTACGATTTCTTCATTGGCGGGATTGACACTGGAGGTTGGAAACAATTGTTTTTTCATGGTTGAAAATTTTAGAATGTGATGATTGTGTTGCAAAGAGTCGCCCAATACCGGGTTGAAAAAAATGTATACGGGCTACAGGATTAAACAAAGCCACCTTTCAGATAAGATTGACTAACAGCATTCATAATACGAGATATGCAAAGCTAAGGTAAAATTTGACTCATTTTGCGTGAAAAGAAAAAGTTAATAATGAATGTATATTAGAGCCTAATATTAGATTTTAATTTTGAATAAATATATTTTTTTAAAAATTATTGTCTGATATTTATCATTATACCACGACTGTAATATAGATACGCTAAACCCAATTGCGGTCTATACTCAATCATCATACAATTCAGAAACCGCCATCTTGCTTAACAATATGTTTATAAAAATTCAACCATTTTAAAACTTTTCCTGTATATTTGCACGCATCAAATGCACCTCTTTATGGTAGAAATCGCCAACCCCATTTACGACGTCGTTTTCAAGTACCTCATGAACGACGAGAAGGTAGCCAAACTGCTCCTGTCGGCCATCATCGGCAAGGAAGTGGTCACCCTGGAATTCCGGCCCACAGAGCACCATTTCCCGGTGGGTGAAGTGCTTACGGTCATGCGCATGGACTTCAGCGCCCGCATCCAGGACGCCGACGGGCATCAGGAATTAATCATCATCGAACTGCAAAAAGCCAAACTGCCAAGCGACATCATGCGCTTCCGCCGCTACCTCGGCGAGCAATACGCCAATAAAAATAATGTGGTGCGAGAACCCGATGCGGAGTATGCCCACCGAAAGGCTCTGCCGATCCTGAGCATTTATTTCCTGGGTCACCCGCTTGATCACACCAAGGCTCCGGTGATCCGCATTAATCGGCACTACATAGATGCCGCTACCGGCGAGCAAATTCATGAAAAAGAAGCATTTATCGAGAGCCTAACCCACGACAGCATCATCATTCAAATCCCATATCTCAAAAGCCGTCGACGTACGGAGTTGGAACAGTTGTTGGCCTTGTTCGACCAGTCGGGCATGACAAACGATCCACATTTCCTCGCCATAAACGAAGAGCTACTGCCGGAACAATACCGCCCATTGCTGCGCAGGTTGCAAAAAGCCGTTGCCGATCCAGTCGTTCGCCAAACCATGGATGCCGAAGATGACCTCATCGAAGATTTCAAAGATTATCAGCGCATGATCTCTATAAAAGAGCAAATAATAACGGCAAGAGAGCAAACGATTTCTGAAAAAGAGCAAACGATCTCTGCTCAACAAAAAACGTTACAAAGGGCCATCTTCACCTTACATGCCCAAGGTATGGGTATACCCGATATAGCCGCCGTTTTTAACCTGAGCGAAATGGAAGTGCAGCAGTTGTTGAACAAAGAGACCGATATTGAGTAGATGTGACCGCATACCGCGCCCACCTTATAAAAAACGCCGGAACACCATTTATTGTCAGTGTTCCGGCGTTTCAACACCGGGTCAGCATTTACACGGAAAAAGCACCTATTCCACCACCACCTTCAACACGCCGTTTCCAAACCCGCTCTGTGCATGTAAATACAGCAACCCCGGCTGCGACACAGGCAAATCAAGTGCAACCTGTTGCTCGCCTTGTGGCAAAAATACATTTTTGGTGCCTCGCACCCTGCCCTGAACATCCATCCAGCGGAACTGCACGTCGCCCGCCTCGGGTTGAAAACAGGATACCACCACCCTGTCGGTGGCCGGATTGGGCTGCACCTGCACCAAAACAAAGTCCTCGCGGCGTGTGACGGGACGTTCAAACCTCAAACCGGCAGCGCTGGTTGACAGGGATTTGCCGTACACTTCTGTGGAAAGAAACGAAGCGTCCAACCGCAGGTGATTGCTCAACACGCCCTCTTTAAGCGCCGTGAACGTCAATATGAAAAGCTCGCTTTGGGCATCTTTACCAGATGTGCCGATGAAGGCATCCAACGCATGCCAGCTGGCGCGCACACTCCCCACAGCGGCGTCGGCCACCGTCCAGGCCGCAGGAACCAAGGCAGGTTCAATGGTTTGCAAAGACAACACCGCCGGATCAAACTGCAACGCCAATTGGAAACCAGCCAGGCCGTCCAGATCAGGCGACAGTACGGGTACTCGTACCGTTTGGCCTGCCGAGAAACGGCCTTGTTTCACCGTAAAGTAAACAGAAGGCGCGCGGTCATCTGCCGCTGTTTGCACACCAGCCGATGCGGTATGGTTTACGTCGCCGATTTTTACCGCGGTAAACTGCGGATCAGGCGATGACCCCGGCGTTAAACACAACACGATCTGTTGTGGAACCGCAGGCTGAAACGGGTTGGACGGATCCGCAAAAACGGTGTTTGCGGGAATAA
>JBMOHO010000422.1:0-2583 GCA_049317805.1 Saprospiraceae bacterium | reverse complement strand
GTTGCAAGTGGTCCACGGCGACGTGACCTTGCTGCGCTGATGCCCCATTTCCCGTGTGGCGGGTGCAAAAATCCGGCATCAACGGTTTTTTATCCGTAATTTTGCACCCGCCGACGCCAATACGCGCCGGTTGACTGTTTTTCATGATCAAAATCGGACAAGTTGAACTGGGCGAATTTCCGCTGTTGCTGGCGCCCATGGAGGATGTGAGCGACCCGCCGTTTCGCCGTTTGTGCAAACAGCAGGGGGCAGATATGATGTACACGGAGTTCATCAGCGCTGACGGACTGGTGCACGACGCCTTGAAAAGCATCAAAAAACTCGATATTTTCGACTACGAGCGGCCCATTGGCATTCAATATTTTGGCGGACAAATAGACAACATGCTCGAAGCTGCGGGCATCATTGAGTCCAAAAATCCGGACGTCATCGACATCAACTTCGGCTGTCCGGTGGCCAAAGTAGCCTGCCGCATGGCTGGTGCCGGCTTGCTGCGCGACATCCCGCAGATGGTGCGCCTCACCGAGGCCGTGGTGAAAAGCACGGGAAAACCCGTGACCGTGAAAACCCGTTTGGGCTGGGACCACAGCACGATCAACATCGTGGAAGTAGCCGAACAATTGCAGGATGTGGGCATACAAGCCCTCAGCATCCACGGCCGCACCCGCGCACAGATGTACAAAGGCGAAGCAGACTGGAGCTGGATTGCCCGGGTGAAAGACAATCCGCGCATGCACATTCCCATTTTTGGAAATGGCGACGTGGATTCGCCGGAGCGCGCGCTGGACTACCGCAACCGCTATGGCGTAGACGGCATCATGATTGGTCGCGCCAGCATCGGGTATCCGTGGATTTTCCGGGAAATCAAACATTTTTTCAACACCGGGGAACTGCTGCCCCCGCCCGATGTGCGTGAACGCGTAACAGCTGCCAAACAACATTTGCAAGACAGCCTGGCGTGGAAAGGGCCCAAACTCGGCGTGCTGGAAATGCGTCGGCATTATTCGCCTTACCTGCGCGATTTGCCCCACGTCAAAGCCTACAGGGCCCAATTGGTCACCCTCATGGAACCGGAAGCCCTTTTGGCCGTTTTGGATGAAATTGAACAAGTATATGCCGGATATACGCCGGAACCGGCGCTTGCCTGATGGTTGTTTGAACTGAAAACATGATCTTTTCCTTACAAACGGAAGAACGAAAAGTATTTGAACTGGTTGCCCAGGCGGCCAAAACCATCCACGTGCCTGCTTACGTGGTGGGCGGGTTTGTGCGCGACCGGCTTTTGGGCCGTCCGAGCAAAGACATTGACATTGTGTGCGTGGGCGACGGCATCCTGCTGGCCCAACAAGTGGCTTCCATGCTGTATCCCAAACCCAACATTGCGGTGTACCGCCGTTTTGGCACGGCCATGTTGCGGTATGAAGGCATTGAAATCGAATTTGTAGGCGCGCGCAAAGAAAGCTACCACGTAGACAGCCGCAAGCCCGACGTAGAATCCGGCACCCTGGAAGACGACCAGAACCGCCGCGATTTTACCATCAATGCCCTCGCTGTGAGCCTCAACGACGGCGATTTCGGGCAGATCATCGATTCCTTTGGTGGCTTGGCACACCTGGAACAAAAACGCATCATTACCCCGCTGGAACCTGGCCAAACGTTCAGCGATGATCCCTTGCGCATGCTCCGGGCCATTCGCTTTTCCAATCAACTCGGTTTCACCATCGATCCCGAAACGTTTAAGGCCATCAGCCGCCACAAACAGCGGATCAACATCATTTCCAGAGAGCGCATCGCCACCGAACTGGAAAAAATACTGATGACGGCCAAACCGTCCATCGGGTTTTCATTGCTGTTCGATTCCGGACTTTTGCAACTCATTTTACCGGAAGTGGCTGCTTTACAGGGTATTGAAAACCGCGATGGCCGCGCGCACAAGGACAATTTTTACCATACCCTGGAGGTGCTGGACAACCTGTGTCGCCGCAGCAACAACATTTGGCTGCGCTGGGCAGCGCTGTTGCACGACATTGCCAAGCCGGTCACCAAGCGTTTTCATAAAGATACGGGCTGGACGTTTCACGGCCACGAGTGGGTGGGCGCCCAAACCACCGTGCCCCGTATTTTCAGAAACCTGCACCTGTCGCTGGGCACCGAAATGGAATACGTGCAAAAAATGGTGCGCTTGCATCAGCGCCCCATTAGCCTCACCAAAGAGGAAATAACCGACAGCGCCGTGCGCCGACTCCTGTTTGAGGCTGGGCCCGACATAGAAGACTTGTTTATCCTTTGTGAATCGGACATCACGACCAAAAACCAGCGCAAAATGATCCGTTACATCGAAGGATACGAACTGTTGAAACAGCGCATTGGTGAAGTGTCTGAGGCCGACCGCCTGCGCCTGTGGCAACCGCCCATCACCGGCGACGTGATCATGCAAACCTTTGACTTGCAACCTTCCAGGGCGGTGGGACAGGTCAAAAATGCGGTGCGCGAAGCCATACTCGACGGCGAAATAGACAATACCTTTGAGGCCGCGTACACCCGCATGCTGGAAGAAGGAAAAAAATTGGATTGCAACCCAAG
>JBMOHO010000421.1:0-2585 GCA_049317805.1 Saprospiraceae bacterium | reverse complement strand
GGCGCTGGAAATCTGGTGGTCGGTCAGGCAGGCAATATGCAGCGTTTCGTCAATAAACCCTTCAGAAAGCGCGATCTGAACAGGCGACCACTCGGTTTCCGATTTCAGGTCGCGGAAAATATGCCCCAGCCGTTCGAGCTGGCGCGCATTGTCTGAAAAGATAAACGTGTCGTACCCGCCCGCCTTGTTTTCGTGCAGGTGGCGTATGAGCAGGTCGAACTGTTTGTTGAACGACGGTTGCGGTTTGCTGAAAAAAGCAAATTTCGCAGGCGAGCCAAACAGGGCGGTGGTGTCTGCTCCCTGCCGTTCGGTGAACACCAGGGCGCGTTGCTGAATGTCTTGCAACACATCGCCGGGGTACAAAAAAGCGCGGTCGCGAAACAGCTCGCGGAGCTCGGGTACGTCGAGGGCCGACACCTTTTCGGCAAATTGCTCTGCGCGTTCGAAACAATGTTGCAGCCGGTCGAGCAAAAACTGGAAATCGCGCACCCACAGCACCGTCTTTTCGGGTAAAATCTGCAAGAGCGACACCTTCTGGTCTTGCCGGAATCGGGTGTTCAGGTTGGGCACAATGCTGACGCGGGCGATGTTTTGTTTCGACAACTGCGTGAGCGGATCGAACACCCGGATGGTTTCCACTTCGTCGCCAAACAGCTCGACGCGGTAGGGGAGGTCGTTGCCATACGAAAACAGGTCGATGATGCCACCGCGGATGCTGAACTGGCCGGGTTCGTACACAAAATCGGCGCGTTCGAAGCCGTATTCCACCAGCACCTCAATGATGAAATCGAGGTCTAATTTGTTTCCCGTGCTGATGTCTATCCGGTTTTGCGCCAGCACCTCGGGGCGCACCACTTTTTCGAACAGGGCCTCGGGGTAGGTGACGAGAAATCGCAGGGCAGTGTGCGGTTGGCTCACCTTGTTCACCAACTCGCTGCGTTGCAGGATCTGCCCCTTGTTCAGGTCGTCAAAATACGTTGGTCGTTTGAAGCTGTCGGGGAAAAACAGCACGGCTGCGTCTCCAACCAGTCCGGCCAGGTCATTCAAGCGGTAAGCGGCTTCCTCTTTGGTGTTGGCCACGTACAAGTGCAGCCGATCCGGCGCTGTAGCGGCGAGGACAAAAGCTTCCTGCGCACCCGTGAGCCCGGTCAGTTGTGCGCGGGGGCTTTGTTGCGTGTTCAGGTGTTGCGACAGCCGGACTACCTCGGGGTGTTTTCCGTAGCGGTCCAGCAGGTGTGCGGTGTTGCTCATGCGGTGCAAAGGTAGGGGACTGACCTGACACGTCGAGATAAAAACGACTTCGGAATTGTCCATACGGCGCGATTTCAAAGTCGTTTTTATCTCGACGTGTCAGGTCAGTCGGTCAGTCGGTCGCCCCCCCCATCCACTTCACCCGCACATTCACCCCAAAGCTGAATACCTCCAGCTTCCCGGTACCCATGCCCTGCAACGGCGCTTGCAAATAAGGCGCCAGTTCGGCCATCAAACGCCGGTGTACGCGCCATTGGTACCCGGCCGAAGCATGCGCGAACCCGGGAATAGAGCGGCTGGTTTTTTCGCCTGTCCAGGCGTATACCTGTCCCGGGTAGTTCACGTCGTAGTCATAATGATACGTCTCCAGCAGCACCCAATACGCCTGCACCCCTCCGGTAAAAACCCATCCGGGGCGGTTGTTGGCTCGTGGATGGTAACTGATTTGCAAGGGTGCCTCCAGCATGTTGCAGTGGCCTTTGACGGCCGTTGGCGCAATGCCGTATATCCAGTCATACGGAGGGTGAAACTCGCCTGGCCCGGCGCCGTAGTTGCGCTTGCTGTATTGGAGGCCCGTCCCGAGGCTCCAGTGCCGGGCAAAACGGTATTCCACGTGTGCGCCCACGCGCCAGCCCATGGAATCGAACGGCGATATGCCGACGGCATTCCACTCCACACCGCCCATCAGGGCCACCGTCCATCCGCGGGTGTCGGGGCGCTTGTCCACCGTCGGGCGCGGCGGCAAAACCACCAGGTGAAGCGGCCACTTGTCGGCGGCTGTATCCGACGCAAGGGAGTCTGTCCACAGCAAGTCCAAAGGGCGCAACGGGGCATCCGCGAGTGCATCGCGGATCGGCGCCGGAGCAAGGGCAGCAGAATCAGCAGACGCAGGACCCGACCCGACGGTGTTCAGGCTGCTGTTCAGCTGCAGGTTAGCGGTGGTGTCGGTGGCCGAAAAAAGGGGCTTGCTGAAGTCTGTTTTGGCGGGCATGTCGTTGTCCCGAACGGTTGGCGCACGATGGGCCGAGGCTGCGTTGGGCGCAGCCGCCTGTGGGGCCAATAGGCCTCTGGCGCTCCTTGTCGGGGCCGTTGACCGAGCAGCGTGGGCGTCTTTCGGCAGTGTTGAAGGAGTAGGGGAGGACGTCGGTTCAGGGGAAGTCGGTTGCGCTCGCGGAAGTGCTTGTTCGGTTGGGGCCTGTATGGGGTGTTGTGCGGGCAGTTTGACATCGCTTTGGCGCCAGGTGAGCAAGCCGGCTACTCCGCCGAGGCCGATCAACAAGCAAAAGCACCACCAGGCCCAGCGGCGACGGCGGCGTTCGCGCTCGAGCAGGCGT
>JBMOHO010000420.1:0-2600 GCA_049317805.1 Saprospiraceae bacterium | reverse complement strand
CGAGTGAGGTTCTTTGTACGACAGGTGCATCGCCGTCTTTCATTCGCATCACTTGGTCGGCTACGCGGTCGGCTTCCTGTTCGTAGGTGTCGCCGGGCTGGTTCACCGTCAGTTTTGCCTGGAAAAACGGCGTACCGCCATCGAAGAATGCGCTCGACGTGGCGGATTTAGTTGCGTAATTTCCCGTTTGTCTGGATGGTGTGAACATTATCGGTGGGTACTTTTTTGTTACAGGAAAAAATGCCGAGAGTATTCGATCAAAGACCAAGATCGCCTGGCAATAGATCTCACTCCCGCGGTGCTTATGGCAGACAATCCAAACCCCATTTATCAACCCGGCATTTAGCGTTTGAAACCAAACCAGCTTCATTAACAGTCACTGTTCCTACGCCTATTTTATACCATACGCCATTTATATCCTGAACATGATCAACATCCTCGCCTGAAAATGGAGTTATTGTATGCGCCGGTACAGAAAAATGCCCTCTTTCGCTTGACCACACAGTCACCGGTGCGCCTGAACGATTATCCACTCTACCGTTAGCGATATTTCTTTTAACCCAGTCTTTAATATCTTTAATTGGATCTCTCTTGATCAATAATCTTTGCTGCTGCCCCACATGCACCAACTCATGCGCCAACAATCTCCTCCCTTCCTCCGAACCCGGCCGATACACCCAGGCTCCAAACACAATATCCCGCCCACTCGTGTACGCCCTAGCCTGGATTGCCGCCGCACTTTCAGCCGCCCGGCTGTCGTTATAGATACGCCCCGATGAAAAATCCTGCCCAAACCTGCTTTCCATAAACTGCCGGGTACCCAAATCCATTGGCTGGCCGTCACCGGAGGAGAGTACATTACTGACAACCGCAGGCGCAGCCTTGCCGCCGGCGTCCCCGCTGCCGCTTTCTTTGCGGTGTAATTTTTTCTCCTCCTCTTTCTCACATGCATCGCACTTGCGCATGATGCCACTTCCGGTACCGAGTGAGGTTCTTTGTACGACAGGTGCATCGCCGTCTTTCATTCGCATCACTTGATCGGCCAAGCGGTCGGCTTCCTGCTCGTATTCGTCGCCGGGTTCGTTGACAGTGAGTTTGGGCTGTACAGTCGGCGCGAAGAACGACCCTGCTTTCTGCATGCCTCCGAAAAACAAATCCTTGTTGTTGTGAGGTACCGGTTCGGTTGTAGATTTATGCGTCTTCATGCCGGGGTAGTTAAATGGTTCTACCTTCTTTCTGAAACTCCTTGCGTATAAAATCGGTCAGATCCGATCGGCGGATGCTGCGTTTTTCTGCAAGCGCCCGTAGAGCAGCGGCATGAGCGACATTCAGAATCGCCGCACCGCTCATCTCGAATTGTTTGGCCAGATCATCCACGCTGATTTCAGGCGACAGCTCGATTGAAAGCGGCAGGCTTTTTCCCCACAAAGTTTTTCGCTGTTGCACATCAGGCAGCGGGAAGTACACGACGGATTGGAAGCGGCGCAGAAAAGCCTGATCGAGGTTGGATTTAAGATTGGAGGCAAGGATGACCAATCCGTCGTGGTCTTCCACCCGCTGCAAAAGGTAGGCAACTTCCTGGTTGGCATAGCGGTCGTGCGAGCTGCTCACGGCGGTGCGCTTGCCAAACAAAGCATCCGCTTCATCAAAAAATAAAATCCAGTTTTTTTGAGAGGCCGTATTGAATACATCCTGCAAGTTTTTTTCCGTCTCGCCGATATACTTGGAAACCACTTGTGAGAGATCGATGCGGTAAACATCAAGCTTGTGTTTTTTGCCAAGAAGCGAGGCCGTGAGCGTCTTGCCGGTGCCGGGCGGGCCATAAAACAAGGCGCGGTAGCCTGGTTTTATCTTGCGGCCCAGTTGTGGATCCTCGGCCAGGCGCAGGCGTTCGGACAGCCAGTAGTCAATCTGCGTCAGATCTTTCAAGCTGGAATCTGGAAGTACCAGATCGGTATCCCACTCCATATCCGTTGTCAGCAGCTTGGCGGGAAAGGTACTGCTAAAGCCAGGTTTCCAGGTTTCGCCGGTGAGAAAAAGACTTATGTACTCTTTGGAGAGCGCCAGGCGCCCGCTCATTAGCGGTTCATGGTCGGCAGCAGGATGCAGCGAAAGTACGCCTGTTTTGAACAGGTGGTTATTAGGAGAGAGCAGGTCATGCTGCAAAACGAATCGGAGGTCGAGTTGCATGCCGGCCAACAGAAACAGGGCAGTATCACCTGTAGGTAATAAACCCCGGTTGTTTGTACCTTTAATGCCGCCGAATTCCGGAAAATCACCTCCCTTGGGCAAATACTCGGAGATTACCCCGCCGAACAGGTCAGGATGCGCGTGCGGCGCCATTGCCAGCAGAACAAGGATGAATTCTTCGAGCGTGAGTTTCTGCGCGATCACGTAATCCGCAAAATAAGAACCGTCGTCGGGAAAAGTGAAGGGCGGTTGTTCGAATGTTTTTGATTTCCCGAAATATAGTTTCAGCCTGGCGCGCAGAACCAGACGAAGGAATTCAAGGCTGAATGCCAGCGCGGAGGTGTGGGGTTGGGCAGGTGGAGGAAATTCGGCATCCGCTTCCAAAAACAAGGCCGGTACATTGAAATCTG
>JBMOHO010000419.1:0-2614 GCA_049317805.1 Saprospiraceae bacterium | reverse complement strand
TGCCGGATTGGGATACACCAGTACCGACGCTATATCGATCGGGTTATTGGTACCAGTACTTCTAAAATCAACGAGGGTGCAGTATTTGTCGGTGCATGAGCCGCCAACATTGGCAATGTCCAAACAAATTTGGTAAATGCCCGGTACGGCGTATTGGTGCGATAAGGTGTCAAACGGGCCTGTGTGCACTACGCCGTCGCCAAAATCAAGCATCCAGTTGTCTGACTGTTCCGACGCATCCCAAAGGACAACCGTCCGGTCGGTCAGCTTTTCCACTTCGAATAAAGCCTTACAGTCTTGCGGTGGGCAGCACGGGCCTTTTATCCAGGAAGTGATGCCATAGAGGTACAACGCGATGCACTCGTTTTGATAGGTTACGTCATCGCATCCGCACACAGGGTCGTATATCTCGGCGCACAAAACCAGGGGGTTAAACCACGCCGGATCAAAACACCGGGTTGCACAGGCACCTGGCGTCCAGGATGTTACACCGTATCGATACTGGGCTTCACAGGCATTGGGATACGTGATGCTGTCGCAGCCGCATACGGGATCAAACACCGCCGGACAGGCAATATTGGTGTCTATGGTCGAGGGGTCGATGCACAGTTGATCGCCCACATGTATCGTTTGGCAAACCTGTTGTGAGCAGGTGGTGCCGTTTTGCGCCACGGTTTGCACCCGCAGGCAAACGTCATAAATCGCCCGTTTGGCCGAAGTTGAGGGTAGGGTACTGGCTTGTGGACGTTTGCCCGTTGCCGAAATCCCAGAACCAATCGGTCACCACGCCACCGGGGAACACCAGCGTGGGTGCGAACGACCACACCGTAAGGGCGCCGCCTGAATTAAAACCCTCAAAATCGAGGTACAGGCTGTTGCACACGCTGCCGCAAGCGCCGGGCTGCCAGGCGGTGACGCCGTGGTTGAACTCCGCCTGGCAGGCATTCTCGTACGTCACACCGTCGCAGCCGCACACGGGGTCGTAAATGGCCGGGCAGGTTACCAGGGTGTCCGGTGTGCCTGTTGTGCAATCCGCTTTTACCTCAATGGCCTGGCAAACGGTACAGGTTTCCGGTGAAAAATCGCCGGTGGGGTAGGTAGCGCAAAGCCTGTGTTTGCCGGGTTGGTTGAACAGGTATATGCAATCAGGATCTGTGCTTATTGTGTCACCGTCCAGCACCCAAATGGTGAAAAAGAAAAACGGCAACGACGATAACGGCTCGAGCCGGGCGTTCATGCTGACGCCCTTCAGATCATAATGAATCCGCAAGGTGCAGCCGTACTGGCAGGTGGTGTCGGGCGGAGCGGCTTTTGCAGTGGCAAAGAGCGCCGTGCATGCGCAAACGAACAGGAGCCGAGAAAAAAGGATAATCTTCATGGGGAAGTTGTTTTTACAAAGGAAATGTGAAAAAGATATCGTCCATTTTCCTACAAGACGTACCGAACGGGCCGAATCGTTGGGCGTGGCAGGTGATTGCTATTCATCTTGCAATGAAGTGGATCGAAATGCCATGCAGCGC
The DNA here is from genome assembly GCA_049317805.1 of Saprospiraceae bacterium. Classification (GTDB taxonomy): domain Bacteria; phylum Bacteroidota; class Bacteroidia; order Chitinophagales; family Saprospiraceae; genus M3007. The sequence continues at coordinate 1,094 of JBMOHO010000419.1, read as the reverse complement.
ATAGGAAAGGGATCCCCATCCTGCCGTACCTTTACCGCATGTCCAAATTCGCCATATCCGACATACACGGCTGCTCAAAGACGTTCCTGGCCTTACTCGACAAGATCAAGTTCAGTTCGTCGGACGAGTTGTACCTCCTCGGCGATTATGTAGACCGCGGACCTGACTCCAAAGGGGTGTTGGACATCATCATGCAGTTGCAAGCCAATGGATACGCCGTGCACTGCCTGCGCGGCAACCACGAACAACTGGTGTTGTACGCCCTGACCAGCCTGGAAGGGCTGGAAAACTGGGCGGCAGGCGACGGCCAAACCACGCTGGACAGTTTCGGTGTAGCGCGTTTCACCGATATTCCGGCACCTTACGTGGCGTTTTTGAATGGGTTGCACCACATCATATACGTAGATGAATACATCCTCGTTCACGCCGGACTCAATTTCCGTTTACCCGATCCGGTCGGCGACCCCTGGTCATTGCTCACCATCCGACATTGGCAAGACGACATCAACAGAGCCTGGTTGAAAAACCGCATCGTCGTGCACGGCCACACGCCCATGATGCGCGATGCCATTGTATTTCAGTGCGAAGACCTGGTCAATCAACAATACCTTGATATTGATGGAGGCTGTGTGTATGCTCCGCCCAAATACACCAGTCGCATCGGAATGGGTTACCTCTGTGCGTTTGATATGGAACGGCGGCAGGTTAGCTTTCAGCGAAATGTGGAATAATAAGCCCAACAGCCTTGCTGAGGCGAGTTCGTCGCATGCGCCGCTTCATGGAATAAACGCAATCTTCCGGTTTTTTCGTTAAACCTTTGTTGGCGCTTTTCGTCTTATCTTGTAAATCGATGCCCTCCATGCGCCTGTTTACCCTGATTTTGTTGTTGTTTTTTTCCCTGCGCCTGTTTGCTCAACTGCAAACAGACACGTTAACGGTTTACTTGTTTTTGTTGGAAGACTGCAAGATTACCCAGGCGTACACCGACCGTTTACACGACATTTACAACAATTATGAAAAACAGGGCATTCAGTTCGTAGCGCTGTTCTCCAACCCATTGTCATCCGACACGGCCATTGCCTTGTTCGTCGACA
>JBMOHO010000418.1:0-2629 GCA_049317805.1 Saprospiraceae bacterium | reverse complement strand
AAGGAAAAAAGGACAATATGGATCGAGTGCGCATTTTGGAAGCCCTTCGGCAGGTTCGCGACCCCCAAACAGGGCAAGACATCGTGTCGGTGCACATGGTAGAAGACCTGCAGGTGGAAGGCGACAACGTCAATTTCAAACTCGTCATTCCTTCTCTGCAAATGCCCGGCAAGGCAGAACTGAACTTTGCGTGCATTGGCGCCATCACAGAGCAGTTTCCGCAAGCACAGGTCAACGCGCACTTCATTACCCGGGCACCTGGCAGCCAGGTAAACACCAGCATTGTGCCACACATCAAAAACATCATTGCCGTGGCTTCCGGAAAAGGCGGTGTGGGCAAAAGCACAGTGGCGGTTAACCTGGCCCTCGGACTCCAAAAACTCGGTGCCCGTGTCGGACTCATGGATGCCGACGTATACGGGCCGTCCATGCCCACCATGCTCGGTCTGGTAGGCCAACGCCCGCTGGTGCAGGACGTGTCAGGCCGCATAAAAATGGTGCCGCTGCAGGCGTACGGACTGCCCGTCATCAGCATTGGCAACATCATTGAACCCGAACAGGCGGTCGTCCTCAGGGGGCCGCGCTTAGCTGGCGTGATCAAACAATTTTTCAATGAGGTGTTGTGGGAGCCACTCGACTTTCTGATCGTAGACCTGCCACCAGGCACCGGCGACGTGCAGCTCACCCTCGTACAAACCGTGCCCATTACCGGTGTAGTGCTCGTTACGACGCCCCAGGATGTGGCTCTTGCCGATGCCATCAAGGCCATGAACATGTTCCTGTTGCCATCCATCAACGTACCCATCCTCGGAATAGTGGAAAACATGTCGTGGTTTACCCCCGCCGAACTGCCCAACAACAAATATTTCATTTTTGGCGAGGGCGGCGGCAAAACACTGGCCAGGGCCGCCAATTCTGTGCTGCTCGGCCAGATACCGCTGGTGCAAAGCGTGCGCGAAGGCGGCGATTCGGGCATGCCGGCCATCCTGCAACACGACAGTCCGGTAGCCAAAGCGTTCCTTCATGTAGCAGAAAACACGCTGCGCCAGGTGGCTGTGCGCAATGAATTGATGCCGCCAACGCAGGCGGTGGAGATTTAAAGGGAATACGGAATACGGAATACGGAATTTAATCCTGGTGTTGTTCCAAAAAGCCGGCCACGGCGTCTAATTCTTCGTAAAAATCGGGGCCGTACTTCCGAAGGAGTGCGTCTTTTACAAACTGGTACACCGGAATCTGTTCGGCGGCTCCGCGCGTGCAGGCGGCAGAACAGATGTCCCATTGATGGTAATTGAGCGCTTCAAAACCGTGTTCTTCGTTTTTGCTGACCCTTACCGGATACAAATGGCATGAGATGGGCTTCTGAAAATCGATTGCGCCCGCTTTCCAGGCTTTTTCAATGCCACACTGCCCAATGCCGTCGGCCCCCAGAGCCAGGTAGGCACAAGGGCCGTTTTGGATGAGGGGTGTTCCCCAGTCGTCTTCGTACCACACGTATAAACCCTGGCGTTCAATGGCATCTATGCCAGCTGGACTCAGGAAGGGTTTTATTTTTTCGTAAATGGCTTCCAGTACGGGCAATTCTTCCGCATCTAACGGCGCCCCGGCGTCGCCTTCCCAACAGCAGGCACCTTTGCAGGCCGACAGGTTGCAGGCAAATTGGGCTTGCACCAGGTCGTCGCTCACCAGTTTATCTTGTACAATGATCATTTTTCGGTGAGTTTTTTGATGAGATCGGCCACTTTTCGGCGTTGTTCACGGCGCTCCACTGCGGTGGGTGGGGCAGCGCGTTCGGCACAGTCTGTCAAAGCGCATCGCTGACAGGTTACGTTAACCGTCGTTTTGGGAATGGCAGGATCGTTCCAGAAGCGGATGGCCGCCTTGGCTTCAGCATCGAGTTGAATGCCCAGGGTCACGCTGGCGTTGCGTGCAGGGGCCGGGGAGCCTGTTTTGGCCACGGAAAAACAGAGATATTCCTCGCCGGTGTCGTAAAACACCGCACGCTGAATGCCAGAGCTGTAAGGCGAGTTGCCTGGAGCCTTGGGCATGTCTTGCAGCAACCGGATGCCGATCCAGCGGCGGCAGTAGTGTTCATTGAATCCGGACGCGTGTGGCTGGTGGCGGCGGTTGAGGTGCAATTCCTTGTCCAATTCGTATGCATCGCGGTCTAAGCGGTGCACCATGCGCAGGAAAAAGGTTTTTTGCACGTTGTAATGCCTGGTGAGCAGGTTGAACCGCTGAAACAACACTTCGGGACTCACGGCGTATTTGCCCATCAGGTCGGTCAGCGCGTGCGGATTCCATCGGGGCTGGCCCAGAAACAACTGCAAATCGCGCGAGAAAGCCTCCCGGTTCACCAGCAAAGCCACGGCAAAATAGCCTGCTTTGAAATTATTCAGCACTTTTTCAAACGTTTCTACGCGAACCAAACTCGAACTCAACGGCCGTTCTTTTAGGTTGAGCACCTGAAAACCGAGCTCTTTAGCCAGTTGGAAAGCGCGTTGGCGGGGGTTTAGGTAAGGGCTGAGCAGCAAACGGCGCTTGTGGGGCTGGTATAACGCGCGCAGCCCCTCGAGTTCTGGGTATTTAGCGAGGCCTTTTTCATCGATGCGGTAGTCATACTCTTCGC
>JBMOHO010000417.1:0-2653 GCA_049317805.1 Saprospiraceae bacterium | reverse complement strand
CTTTACCATGGGGTTGACCGACCAGGATGTGACGTATGAATGGAACAACATGCCTCGTCGTGTCACCGTTTCTTCATTCTATATGGATGAAACGGAGGTTGCCAACATTGACTACCGCGAATACCTGTACTGGGTAAACAACGTCTTCGGTGAAACCTATCCGGAAGTGCCAAAATTTGCCATGGTCGACACCCTGGTTTGGCGCGAAGAATTGGCCTACAACGAACCACTGGTCGAAACCTACTTCCGCCACCCTGCTTACGACAACTACCCCGTCGTAGGTGTCAACTGGTACCAGGCCAACCTGTTTTGCGTATGGCGGACCGACCGCGTGAACGAGATGATCCTCATCGAAAAAGGCATTCTTGATCCGACACCGGACCAAAAAGACGACAACAACTTCCACACGGAATCTTACCTCGTTGGCCAATATGAGGGCACCGTGCGCAAAAACCTCGAAGATATCCGTACCGGCGGCGAACGCCGTGTGCGCTTCGAAGACGGTATTGTGCTCCCGGCTTATCGCCTGCCAACAGAAGCAGAATGGGAATATGCAGCCCTTTCCCTCGTTGGCAACCAGGCTACCAGCCAGGATGAAGTGGTGACCGACCGCCGGATTTATCCTTGGGACGGTACTACCTTGCGCTACCAAAAACGCAACAAGTACCAGGGTGCCATGCTTGCCAACTTCAAGCGCAGCAATGGTGACTACGGCGGTATGGCCGGCGCTTTGAACGATAAAGCTTTTTCGCCATCCCCCGTACGCACCAACTGGCCAAACGACTTCGGCCTGTACAACATGGCCGGCAACGTGAATGAGTGGACGCTTGACCTGTACCGCCCCATGACTTCTGCCGACCTTGTTGACGCTGACCAGCACGACCTCAACCCGCACCGTGGTAACGTATTCCGCACCAAACTTATTGACCCGGAAACCGGCGCACCCATCACAAAAGACAGCCTCGGCCGCCTGTTGTACCGCCTCATGGATACCACCGAAACAGCCCAGCGCGACAACTACAAGCGCCCGGAACTGTTCAACTACCTCGACGGCGACAAGGAGTCAAACGTAGAATACCGCAACCCGTTCCAGTTTACCGAGCGCGCCAGCACCCTCATCAGCGACAAGTCGCGCGTGATCAAAGGCGGTTCATGGGCCGACAGGGCTTTCTGGCTCTCCCCCGGCGCACGCCGCTTCCTCGAGGAAAACAAATCCAACAAAACGGTAGGCTTCCGTTGCGCCATGACGCGTACTGGCTCCCCCACCGGTAATGATGGCGATGAAGGCAACTACTTCAAAGTCAAAAAGAAAAAAGAAAAGCGCAGCTACAAATAAATCGCGCCAAACCTTTTTCATAGAATGGGAAGGCCTCTCTGGGGTCTTCCCGTTTTTTTTAGCCCAGTCAGCAATGATCGACCTGCTCTATGAACGTTTCCTCCAACATCCGATCATCAGCACCGATTCCCGGAATCTGCCCGATGGTTGTTTGTTTTTTGCCTTAAAAGGAGAACGCTTTAACGGAAACCAATTTGCCGCGTACGCCCTGACCCACGGGGCCGCCTATGCCGTTGTAGACGAACCGGTTGTCGACGCGCCACAGCATCAACTCATTCAGGTGCCCGACGTGCTCGTCGCTTTACAACAACTCGCCACCTTGCACCGGCAAAGTTTTCAAATCCCGCTCATAGCCATTGCAGGATCCAACGGCAAAACCACCACCAAAGAGTTGGTCGCAGCCGTCCTCTGTGCCCATTACCCCTGCCATGCCACCCGAGGCAACCTGAACAACCACATCGGCGTACCGCTCACGCTGTTGGCCATGCCCCCCGACACAGAAGTAGCCGTCATTGAAATGGGTACCAATCAACCCGGCGACATAGCCACGCTCTGCCAGATCGCTGAGCCAACCCATGGACTGCTCACCAACATCGGCAAAGAACACCTCGAAAAACTCATAGACATTGAGGGCGTAAAAAAAGAAGAAGCCACACTGTATCAATATTTAGGCATACATGGCGGTTGTGCTTTTGTCAACCTGAATGAAAAATACCTGAAAAACCTGTCGAATCGGGTTAAAATGCGGGTGTTTTATGCCCAAAGTGCTGAGCCCAAACCCCAATCGGGCATGATTGAAGTAGCCCTGATTCAAGCGTATCCAACCGTGAAAGTAGCGTTTATGTCAGACGATAACGAGCTGGTTACCATACAAACACAGCTGTTTGGCCGCCATAATTTCCAAAACGTACTGACCGCTATTGCTTTGGGGGTTTACTTTCGGGTGCCCGCCCCGAAAATAAAATCTGCAATAGAAGCTTACACGCCTGCCAATAACCGATCTCAAATACTCCAGCTGGACGGCGGCGCCATTTGGCTGGATGCCTACAACGCCAACCCTTCGAGCATGCGGGCGGCATTAGACAGTATAGCCGCAATGGATGTTGACAAGAAAGCGGCGATCTTGGGCGACATGCTCGAAGTGGGCGTCGATAGCGCCGCCGAACACCAGAAAGTATTGAATAAAGCACTGCGCATGGGCATTCACCCGCTGGTGTTGGTCGGGCCGGCATTTAGCCATTGCAAACGGCCGTCGCGCGTGTTGCATTTCGACACAGCAGAGGAAGCGGGCGCGTGGCTGGGCCAACAACAGCTATC
>JBMOHO010000416.1:0-2658 GCA_049317805.1 Saprospiraceae bacterium | reverse complement strand
CTGTTTTTCTTCGCGGATAACTTTTAATTGTAGCATGGTATAGGGTTCAACAAAAAAAGTGCCGCAAGATAGGTTGAAAATGAAAAAACCATTACCTTTGTGGCGCTTGTTACATGCAGCAATGCGTTTTTACGTGCGCATGTTCCCCACCGGCACACTCAATACGGCAAAACCACCGATTTTCCTGATAAACTACCATTTCATACAGGATTTTCGAATTGCTTTTTTTACAAAGAAATTTCCAATCATGTTCTGCGATGCTGATGGCCGGTGTGCCAACAGTTTGCTTCATCCAACCAACAGCGGCCCGGATGCCGCCTAAATTCACCTATTTCCCAGGTTTATGTACGACATATCACAGCTAAACGACATGCTGGTGCCCGAACTCAAAGACGTGGCACAGCAGCTCGGCCTTAAAAATTACACCAAACTGAACAAACAGGATCTGATCTATAAAATCCTGGACGAACAAGCCCTTGTTGAAAAACAAAATCAAAACAGGGACGTGCCCGTTGTAGACGAACCTTCTTCCGGCTCTTTGGCCAAACACCGCCAGGCGCCACCTGAAAAACAGGATCGGCCCGAAAAACCCGACCGTCCCGAAAAACAGGACAGACCCGTTAGACCCGTGCAGCAGGCCGACGATAAGTTGCGCCGCGCGCGCCGTCCTGGCAATGAAACACCCAAAGAAACACCCAAAGAAGGGAATACGGAACCTGCAAACGGCGACCGCACACAGCCAAACCGCGAACCCAACAGGCCCCAGCGAGACAAATACCAGCGCGACCCACGCTTGCTCCGCGACCGTCCTGAACGCAACGAACGGCCCGACCGACCCGGTTTTGCCAATGATAAATACGGCCGCCCGGCTCGCCCCGGCAACTCCAATTTGGTAGATCCGGAAGCCAACAAACTGCTCAGCAGCGCAGAAGAAGATTACGCCAACACCGGACAGCCCGCCATGCTGGACGATGAGGAGGAGGACCTCTTTGTGCCCATCAAACCCCTCAATCCCACCACGCCCGCAGCGCCGCCCGCTCAGCCCCCCACTCAGCCCGCAACGCCTTTTGCCGACGAAAACGACGATCTGCCGCCCCTGTTCCAGCCCCGACAGCAACAAGAGCCCGAACGCGAGGAAGTGATGCCCGTGAGCATAAACAAGGAACGGTTCGACGTGGAACTCGACGGCGTCATCGAAGGTGAAGGCACCCTCGAAATGATGCCCGACGGATACGGCTTCCTCCGCTCCGCCGATTATAACTACGCCACCAGCCCCGACGACATATACGTGTCGCCTTCCCAGGTGAAGCTCTTCGGCCTCCGCACCGGCGACACCGTGCGCGGCACCATCAGGCCCCCAAAAGACGGCGAAAAATACTTCGCCCTGCTCAAAGTCAATAAAATCAACGGCCTGGATCCCAAAGACGTGCGCGACCGCGTGCCTTTTGACTACCTGACGCCGTTGTTCCCGACCTCCAAGTTTAACCTGCTGGTGAGCCCGACCGGCCGCGACTTCGGCAACCGCATCATCGAATTGTTTACGCCCATCGGCAAAGGCCAACGCGGACTCATCGTCGCCCAGCCCAAAACCGGTAAAACGTTCCTGTTGAAGGACATCGCCAACGCGATCACCAAAAACCACCCGGAATGCTATGTGATCATCCTGCTGGTAGACGAACGGCCCGAGGAAGTAACCGACATGCGCCGCAGCGTGCGCGCCGAAGTGGTGTCGTCTACTTTTGACGAACCGGCCGAAAACCACGTGCGCCTCGCCAACATCGTGCTGGAAAAATCCAAACGCCTGGTGGAATGCGGCCACCACGTGGTGATCCTGCTCGATTCCATCACCCGCATGGCGCGCGCTTACAACACTGTGGCCCCGTCTTCCGGCAAAGTCCTCTCGGGTGGTGTGGAAGCCACGGCCCTGCAAAAGCCCAAGAAGTTCTTCGGCGCTGCCCGTGCCATTGAGCACGGCGGATCGCTCACCATCCTGGCTACTGCGCTCATTGATACCGGTTCCAAAATGGATCAGGTCATTTTCGAAGAGTTCAAAGGTACCGGCAACATGGAATTGCAGCTCGACCGCAGCCTCGCCAACCGCCGCCTCTACCCGAGCATAGACCTCACCAAGTCAAGCACCCGCCGCGAAGACTTGCTGCTGGACAAAGACACGCTACAACGCATGTTCATCCTGCGCAACCACCTGGCCGACATGAAGCCCGACGAGGCCATGGAGTTCATGAAAAAACACATGTTGCACACCAGCAACAACGATGAGTTTCTGGAATCGATGAACCGGTAATGGGGCGCTGCTAAGTTTTTTTACCATCCAGGTTTCTTTTTTACCACTAAGGCACTAAGAGACACTAAGGAACACTAAGGTTTTTACCGAGATCATATTAATGAGGCCCTAAAATTTGGCTTAGTGTTTCTTAGTGTTCCTTAGTGCCTTAGTGGTAAAAATAGGTTTGTTTTTACCACTAAGGCACTAAGAGACACTAAGGAACACTAAGGTTTTTACCGAGATCATATTAATGAGGCCCTAAAATTTGGCTTAGTGTTTCTTAGTGTTCCTTAGTGCCTTAGTGGTAAAAATAGGTTTGTTTTTACCACTAAGGCACTAAGAGACACTAAGGAACACTAAGGTTTTTACCGAGA
>JBMOHO010000415.1:0-2665 GCA_049317805.1 Saprospiraceae bacterium | reverse complement strand
CTGGGCCGCCCGCCAGCTCTAAACCCCTTCAAGCAGATGACACCTATTCTCAAAAGCAACGGAAGCCTCGCCATGGCAACCGGTTTGGCCCAACAAGGCATCGCTTTGTTGCAGTTCATCCTCACGGCCAGGATTCTGGCTCCGGCCGACCTCGGCCAATGGGCAATGTACCTTACCTTGATTGGACTGGCCGACATGGCGCGACACGGGATGGTGCACAACAGCATGGTGCATTTTACGGCCGGCAACCAGCCAGACTCCGCAGGCGCGCGTGCAGCCATGCTGTTGTGGGGGTTGGGGCTAACCGCTGTTGCAGCGTTGCTTTTGGCCGTTCCGGGCCGTTTGTTGTCAGATTTGTGGCAGATGCCTGCGCTGCCGACACTTTTTGGCATTTACTTGTTTACCGGCTTGGTGTGGGCACTGGTGCGTCATGCCGAAAGTGCGGGCATGGCAGAAGAAGATTTTCGGATACCATTGGTGACTGCCGTGCTTTACGGGACGGTTTTGCTGATGGCCACGGCATGGTATTGGGCGGCAGGCATACGACCCGGACTGCAGGTACTGGCCTGGTGGCAGGGGGCCGGCTGGCTCACCGCTTTGGGGTACGTATGTTGGAAGCGGTCCCGTTACTTTGCCATACAGCACTTGTCTGCCCATTGGTTGTACAAAGTATGGGGTTTCGGGCGGTACAGCATGATGTCGAATCTGTCCTCGGTGATCATGCAGCGGGTAGATCTGTTTATGTTGGGATTTTACGTGGGCAGCGCCGAGTTGGCCACATACAACGTAGCTACCAAAGCCATCACTTTTCTGGATTTCCCGCTCAATGCGCTCGGTCAGGTTGCATTTCCAAGGCTTTCGGCCACGTTCCACCGGCAGGGTTTGGTTGCTACTGCCCGGCTGTACGAACACTCGGTGGGTAGGCTGCTGGCCATTACACTCCCTTTGACTTTGATCGTAGCGGCAGGAGCGCCCATGATTGTGGGACTTATCGGTGGAGCAGGGTACGCCCGGGCGGCCGGTGTGTTGCAGCTGCTGGCCCTGGCCGGGTTGATCAAGCCCTGGGGCCGCATGTTTGGCGTTACCCTCGACGCAATTGGTCGTTCGGACCTCAACCTGAAAATGCTTGTGTTGAGTTTTGTCCTGAATATTGGTTTCAACGTCCTCTTAACCCCAATATACGGCATTTTCGGAGCTGCCCTGGCGGCAGTGTTGTCTATTTTGGCTGGCATCCTGACCGGGCAAGCCGTATTGCGCCGGCTGTTACCGGCCAACCCGATGGAAGCGGTTGCTCATTTTTGGATATATTACAAACAATTGTGGATGAAATATGCCGCAGTCTGAAAAAGTTATTGATCGAATCGTCGGAATTTTTCATTAAAATTTACCCTGTTAAAATAGAAAATATTTCTACTTTCGCTGCTGAATTGGTTCCCGAAAAAGCCCTTGATAGTCAAACGGGTGTTTCAAATTATAAACTATTCTTATGAAAGGTGTTGTTTTTACTGAATTTTTTGATCTGGTAGAAGAAAAATTCGGCTATGAAATGGTAGACAAAATTATTGGCGAAAGCCAGCTCGAGTCCGGCGGTGTGTACACCTCTGTGGGCACGTACGACCACCGGGAAATGGGCCAACTGGTTGGGCGTCTGAGTCAACATTCAGGGGTTCAACAATCCGATTTGCTAAAGGCTTTCGGGCATCACTTGTTTGGGGTTTTTCAAAAAAATTACGGCATTTTCTTTCAAAATGCGTCAACTGCTTTTGACTTTCTATCGGGCATAGAGCATTACATACACGTGGAAGTCAAAAAATTGTATCCCGATGCGGAGCTGCCCCGATTTGATGTGGTTCGGGATGGCGACCAGCGCATGGAAATGGTTTACCGTTCAGAACGCAGCATGTCCGATCTTGCTTTGGGCCTGATAGAAGCCACCCTGCTGCACTACAAGGAAGAGGCCGACATTGAACGCGCATTCATGGACGAAGCGGGCACCGAGGTGCGGTTTATTTTGCAGAAGACAGTATAATTTCCGCTTCGATGAACGAGATCGACTTGCTGAAGCGTCGACTGGAGCGGGAAAGGCAATCCCGCAAGCAAGCAGAAGCGATTCTGGAAGAAAAAGCCCTGGAGCTTTACCACGTCAACAACGAACTCAAGGCGCTCAACGAGGGCCTTGAAGCACGGATAACAGAACGCACCAGTGAGCTCCAGACCAGCCAAAGCCGGTTGGCTGCCCTGATTGCCAACCTGCACGCAGCAATCCTGGTAGAAGATGAAAACCGTATCATCGTATTGGCCAACACCACCTTTTGCAGTCTTTTCCAAATACCAATGGACCCGGAAATGATGAAAGGGATGGATTGCAGCGGCTCCGCCGAACAGGTTAAATCCTTTTTTGAAGACCCTGAAGACTTTGTGCAAGGCATCCAGGAAGTACTGGCTGTGCGCAAACCCGTTATCGATGAGCTCCTGTACATGGCCGACGGCCGCATTTTGGAGCGCGATTACATTCCCATCCTGTTTGACGGGCATTACCACGGACACTTGTGGCAGTACCGCGACGTGACCAAGGAAAACAAAGCGCAGGAAAACCTGCGCCGAAGCGAGGAAAAATACCGGGGCATCATTGAAAACATGGAGCTTGGGTTGCTGGAAGTGGATC
>JBMOHO010000414.1:0-2680 GCA_049317805.1 Saprospiraceae bacterium | reverse complement strand
AGCCGGTTGTAGGCTTCTACGTTGTTTTGGCGGTAGGCCACGCGCATGCCGCCGTCGGGGTCTACCGTCACCCGGTTTTCGGGCAAGGGCAAATCTTCGGCAGTAATGAAAAAATCGACGATGTGGTTGGCAAAGTGCACTTCGTCTTTACCGTCTTTGCCCAGTTCATCGCCCACGGCGTCGGCAATCAACAGCGGATCGGCCTTGCCCATGTTCTGGATAGAGCCGAGGGGGTACGGACTGTCGGGTGCGCCATGGTAAAAATCGGCGAGGATGAGGGCTTTTTGGAACGTAGACGGATTGGGCTTGGCGGAGTACGCGAGTACGATGCCGTTGTTGTGTATCATGAGGTTGCGGCCTACCTGTCCGCTGCGGTTAGCCAGTCCGTTGGGGTGTTTTTCATTGGCCGAACGCAGCAGCAGGGCCGCGCTGTTCACGGCACCGCAGCACACGGCGATCAGGTCGGCTTCGTAGTGTTCAATTTGGCCGTCGTGCTCCACATCCACCCCGCTCACGCGGCTACCGGCCTCGTTGGTGTGCAGCTTTACAGCCTTGCGGTTGCGCAGCAGGGTCACATTCGGGTAGCGCAGGGCGTCCATCACGCTGATGACGTGGCTTTCGCCCTTGGCACCAGTGGGATCGGGATAACCATCATAGTACTCGATGTGGAGTTTATCGGCTTGCTGGTGTTTTTGGTCTTCGGGCAGCCGGATGGCCAGCGGGATGGGTGCCGGGTGGTACCCCTGCTGGCGGATGGAATCGGCCACCTCGGCCATGCGCGGCTCAAAAGGCAGGGGAGGGAACGGATACTCGCCCGACATGGGGGGCTCCGTGGGGTCAACGCCGCGTTGGCCGTGTACGGCGTACAAACGCTCGGCGCGGTCGTACCAGGGTGCAAAATCGGCGTATTGGAGCGGCCAGGCAGGCGAAATGCCGTCGAAATGCTGCACCTCCTGGAAGTCGCGCTCCCGCAGGCGCAGCAGCGCACCGCCGTAAAGTTTGGTGTTGCCGCCCACCCAATAGTGCTGGTAAGGGGAAAATTCGTTGCCCTGGGCGTCTCGCCACATGTCGGTGGTTTTGTAGCGTCCTTTTGCCACGGCAATCGGATCCCAGTTTTCTTTTTCTTTCGGCAAAAAATCGCCCCGCTCCAACACAAGGATGCGTTTTCCCGATGGAGCCAGCTGGTACAAGAGCGTGCCGCCGCCGGCACCTGTACCAATGATGATGATGTCGTATTTCATATCCTGAAGGAATTGAGCAAGGGTTAAACTAAGTTTTTGAGATTGGGTACGTACATTTCTTTTCGTTTGAAAAACTCAACGATTCCTTCGTTTTCGAGATCGGAAAACAGAAGCGAGACTGTTTTTCGCGATGAACCGATGAGGGCAGCGATGTCGCTCTGCGTCATATCCAGATCTATTTTTACGCCTGTTTTATACGGCATGCCCACGCTGTCGCACAGGTCTTTGAGAAACTCTACCAGTCTCTGGCGGGTATCTTTGAAAAGCAGGATTTGCAAGCGACGCTCCATTTTTTGCACCCGCAAAGCAAAATACTTGTTCAAGGTGAGTGAAAACGGCACGTACTCCCGCGACAATTCCCGGGCTTTCTCCATGCCCAATTTGCATATCATGGTTTTGTCCTGCGTAACTTGTGCAAATTCTTTGTGCCTCGCCGAACCGAACAAGCCCATTTCACCCAAAATTTCCCCTTTTCCCAGCAAGGCAAATACCTGTTCGTTGCCTTCCTGATCGTAACAACCCACTTTAACCTTGCCGCTGGCTACCAGAAAAATTTCCTTGGTCGGGTCGCCTTCCATAAACAGGAAATCATTGCGGTTGTAAGCACTTAGTGGATGATTTTTCAAGTGGTCTGCGTATTTGTACGGGCACAGGATGTCGTACAAATTGACTTCTTCTAAAAACCAGACGCCTTTGTTCATAATTGATCGATTTTAGGGGTAAACATGCGGAGCGGGCTGCCCAATTGGTTGAGGTACACCCGACGGGAAAACACCAAATCATTGTCGCTCAGCAAACGAACAGAATACACGCAGTCTTCCCAATCGGCATAAGAAACGGTCATGGGCGACTGCAAAACGGGATGCCGGAAAACCCGGTCGTGACAATAGTCATGAATCTCGAGCACCGGGCTGTCCAAACGCTGGTTCAAACCAACCAGCAGCGTTTTTTGAGCTTCTATGCGCTCGAAATAAACGCTTTTGCTGTGAAATGAATGGTCGTGGTGATGGTGATGATCATCCGCTTCTGTTTCCATCAACCAGGTCAAAGCGTGTTCAAATTCTCTGGCCCAGAACCACTCCGCGTGTGCACCGTCGGAATGCAGGTCGTAGTGCAGGTTTTCATCTGCATGGCCCGCATCGAGCAGGATTTCGTACAGGTTAAGCAGGTCGCTCACCATGGTATCGCTTTCCTGGTGGCCAGCCATCAACAGTATTTTGACGGGCAGCTCGTGTTGGGCGGTTTTGGCGAAAGAAAAAACAGCATTCGAAAACCACAGGGAAGGGGAAAATACACCGGCCATGCCGAATACATCCGGACGGCTCAGTGCGGCGTACAGGCTGATCAGTCCGCCCATGCTGCTGCCGAGGATGCCTGTGTGTGTTCGTTCGGGCAGGGTGCGCAAGTGGCTGTCTACAAATGGTTTCAACGTATCGCAG
>JBMOHO010000413.1:0-2685 GCA_049317805.1 Saprospiraceae bacterium | reverse complement strand
AGTGAAAAATGTATTTTTGCAGTGAATTTCACCCGTGCTGAAGCATCAGAAAAGTCCTCCATTGGCAAAACTCAGTGTCGGCAAACCGTAAAAAAAGCAAATTATGGAACATTCCGTGCTTTGGCAAAGTTTTTCGGCGCTCACCAACCTGGAGCGCAAGCACCTTGGTTACTGGCTGGCTTCGCCTTTCTTTTGCCGCAGGCCACAACCCCTGCGCTTGTTTGAGTACCTGCAAACCTGTGTACAACAGGCACAAACACCCGATCAGGACGTTGCACAAACCACTACAGGCGCCGCCGATGCACAGGCCATGCGCCTGCTCATGAGCGAATTGCTGTCGCACCTGGAGCATTTTATGGTGTACCAGGAAAAATTTGAGCCCGCTACCGACTACCACATCCACCTCGCCGCCGGATACCGCAAGCGAGGACTGGAAAAACACTTTACCCGCGCCCTGCGTGCTGCCCGAAAGGACTGGGCGCAACAACCGCACCGCCACAGCGACTACTTTGAGGCCCAAACGGCCATTGAGTACGAACAATATCAGTTTCAAAGCAGCGGCCACCGGACGGAAGCCCTCAACCTGCAAGCCCTCATCGACACCACCGATACCGCTTTCATCACCCGAAAACTGCGCCAGGCCTGTTTTGCCCTTTCGCATCAGGCCGTTTACAAGGCCACCTACCAGTTGGGGTTGCTCGACGCCGTGGTCCAGCACCTGCACCGCGCGCCAGCCCTGCTCGAACTCCCTGCCGTGGCCTTGTACTATTATTGCTACCGCCTGCTGACCGAACCGGATGAGGAGCAACACTTCAGTCAATTCAAAACGCTGTTGTTCGCCCAGTCTGCCCTGCCGCCCGACGAACAGCGCAACCTGCACCTGCTGGCCATCAATTACTGTGTCAAAAAAATCAACCAGGCGCAATCCCGGTATTTCCGGGAAGTATTCGACCTGTACCGTTCTGCTTTGCAGGCCGGTTTGCTCATTGAAAACGGCGTGTTGTCTCCTTTTGCCTACAACAACATTGTGGCCATCGCGCTCAAAGTCCACGAAAGCGCATGGGCCGAGACCTTTATTCACGAATACACGCCTTATTTAGAGGCCAAACACCGGGAGTCCAATGTCCAACTCAACCTGGCCCGTGTGGCCTACGACCGCAAACACTACGGCCAGGCCCTGACGCACTTGCAATCGGCCGACTACAAAGACCTGATCAACAACCTGATCTCCAAAACACTTTTGCTCAAAATCTTTTATGAAACCGGCGAATTTGACGCCCTCGACGCCCACCTGCAATCCATGCAAAGCTTCCTGCGCCGCCAGCGCGTCATCGGGTACCACCGCGACAACTTCAGCAACATCATCCGCCTCACCCGCAAACTCATGCTGCACAACCCTAAAAGCCGCTCCGAGGTGTCTGCCCTGCAACAACAGATCGAAACCGAAACACCGCTGACAGAAAAAGAGTGGTTGTTGGACATGCTTGCCCTACGAAGGCGATAAAAACGATTGATAATCGCTGCTGTTTACCGTAGTAAAGGTCGCTTCCGGATACGCCTCGGCAAAAGACGCCGGCAACCTGGCCCTTTCTTCCGCCCCCCACTTGAACTCATAGGCGTGTAATTGGCCGTCGTATTCTTCCAAATAGTCCATTTCCTGCTGACTGGTCGTCCGCCAAAAATACATATGGCCGTAAAACCCGTGAAAACGGTTCATTTTGATGCGTTCAGAAACCAGGAAGTTTTCCCAAAGTCCCCCTTTGTCGTTGCGTAGCGCCAGAGGCCGGTAGTCACCCAACACCGCGTTTCGGATGCCGTTATCATAAAAATACACTTTTCTGGTTTTCTTTAACTCGTTCCGCAAATTACGACTAAAGGCGTATAAACGAAAAACGATAAACGACTTTTCCAAAAGTTCAATATACCGCTGAACGGTAGAAATATCGCAGCCAACAACTTCTGCAAGTTTGTTGTAGGAGGTTTCTGAGCCGATCTGGAGTGCAAGGGTTTGCAACATTTTTTCAATCAGTTCCGGCTTGCGCAAGTCCTGAAAAGAAAATATGTCTTTATACAAATAGCTGGTTGCCAACTGTGTCAGCACATCGCGCTCGGATCCGGGATTGGTCAACACCTCAGGATACATCCCGTACAGCATGCGTTGTTCCAAATACCTTGATTCTTCAAAAGCGCCATGATGTTGAATCATTTCATACGTGGAAATGGGCAACAATATGTATTCCCATTTTCGGCCCGTGAGCGGTTCATTGATCAAGTTCGACAACTCAAAAGAAGAAGAGCCACTCACCAAAAGCCGCACAGACTTGATCTGGTCCAATATGATTTTTAGGGTCAACCCAATGTTTTTTACCCGTTGCGCCTCGTCTATCAACAACAACTCCGTGTCGCCCACAATTTGTTGCAGGTTAGGCAGTGTTTGTACTTCAAGCCTTGCCCTTACAGCGCTGTCGTCGCAGTCCAATCGTTTCACCTTAAGCACACTATGGCGCGCAACCTCATCCAGGATGGTCGACTTTCCTGCCTGACGTGGACCCAATAACAAAACCGCTTTTCCTGGCGACAAGCGCTTTTCTATCGTTTCCATGAGTACTCTTTTGATGTGCATCGGAGTCTTTATTATACAAAAATACGTTTTCCTCGGTTATAACCGATAAAAAAGGCATTATT
>JBMOHO010000412.1:0-2750 GCA_049317805.1 Saprospiraceae bacterium | reverse complement strand
CGGGTGGTCATTTCAAATGTCGACCCCAATCCTTTGGTGGCAGGGCAAAGTGTGGCCCGCATGCGCGCAGCCGGCATTGAAGTGATCACCGGAGTATTGGAGCAGGAAGGCACCGATCTCAACCGCGTATTTTTCAACCAGATGACCCAAAAACGCCCTTATGTGGTGCTTAAATGGGCTCAAAGCGCCGACGGGTTCATCGGTCGGGTGGGGGAGCGCACGGCCATCAGCGGCCCGGTGGCTCAGCGCTTGGTACACCGTTGGCGCAGCGAATTAGACGCCATCCTGGTAGGCGCTCGAACGGCGCGTATGGACAATCCGCGGCTGGATGCCCGCCTGGTACATGGTCGGCCGCCATTGCGCATCGCACTGGATCAGAAAGGCGACATCCCGCAAACCCATCACTTGTTCGACGACAGCCAGCCGACTTGGATACTGGGGCCGGAGCGCCAGGGCAAATGGGCTCAAACGCAGTTTATGCCTGTTCCAGCATCCTGGGGTGTGTTTCTCAACACCTTGTATGATCACCGCATAGCCTCGTTGTTGGTGGAAGGCGGCGCGTCGGTTTTGCAGCAATTCATGGAGGCCGGGTTGTGGGATGAAATGCGGGTGCTGGAAACCCCCCGCCTGGTATTGGGCCACGGGATTGCCGCGCCGCGCATGGGCGCCGGAGCCATAAAGGTTTCTACCGTGAATGCGGGAGAAGATCAGGTTTCTGTTTACGCTCCCCTTACCCGGGGTCTACGGCGATTATAACTCCACCACCGGATACGTGTTGGGTGACAGACGGAGAACCCTTGTATTCCACCCGTGCACCACCACTGATGTCGGCTTCCAACGCTTCAGATGGAAAACACTCCATGAGCGCCCCGCCAGAAAGGTCAACTTTGCCCTGTTTGGTCATTAAATCAAACGCGTGCAATTGTGTGCCGCCGCTTAGGTCGGCATCCAAACGTTCAGCACTTCCGCTCAATGTTGACTGGGAACCTCCCGACATCTCCATGTTGACGGAACGGTAAGACATGCCTGATGTTTTCAGGCTGCTTCCGCCCGACATGCTGAATTCGGCGTCGAGGCCCTCAAAGGGGGTTTCTACGCGCACTTGAACGGCTCCGCTCAGGTTTAGGGCGCTCAATTCTGGCATTTCCACCCGATACCTGATGTCAGCATTGGTGACAAAGCCATCTAAAGCAATATGCAGGATGCCGTTGCGCACTTCAGTTTTGATGCGGTCCAACACGTTTTGCTGGGTTTCGATGGTTATCTGTGAAACCTCCGAGCGCACAATGGTCATTTCTGCGCCGCCGCCAACGCTGACACCATGAATGGGCTCCAGGGGTCGGGTCTCCTGAACAACCGGGCCTGTTCCCTTAACGCCGTTTATGCAGCCTTTGTACCGCCATCCGAACATAAAAATAGCCACAAAAGCCATGAAGATCAATAGGTTGCGCATGCTTTGCCCGTTTTAGGTTAACTGTTGAAAATTGGACACGTAAAGTCCGAAAAAAGTTACAACTTCGTGCTTATATTTTCTAAAACAATGACCAACGCCCTCTTACCTTTTGTTCTGCTTGTCGGCATAAACCTCCTGCCGTTTTCCCGTAAGGATTCGGCATTCCGCATTCCGCAATCCGAACTCGTCCAATGGGAAACCCCCACAGAGCACGATTTTGGAAAGGTGTACATGGGTAAACCCGTTCGTCATGTGTTTTCCTTTTTAAACACGGGCGACCAACCCCTGATCATGCAAACGGTGCGCACCACCTGTGGCTGTACCGCGGCTGAGTGGGCCGAAACCCCCATTGAACCCGGGCAGAAAGGCGAAGTGATCATTGAGTTTGACGCTTACATCAAAGGGGCTTTCCGCAAAAAAATACGCGTTTTTTTCGACAAACAAAAAGCGCCCGAAATTTTGTGGGTGCTTGGCGATGTTGAGTAAATTGTTCTCCTAACCGATAAATGCAACCGATTATGAAATCCCTCCCATCAGTACTCTTCATCCTTCTGGCGGCGTGGAGCGCCCAGGCGCAATCTTGCAGAGATGCCGTCGACTTTTTTAAGGAAGGCGCACTACTGGAATACACCAATTACGACGGCAAAGGCAAAGGGCAGAGCGTGGTGCAACAGAAAGTGCGCTCGTTGCAAGAAAACCGCGATACCCTGACGGCGCTGGTGGATGTTAAATCTTTTGACAACAAAGGAAATGAAACGTTCAACAACACCTTTCCCATCAAGTGCCATCTGGGCAACATCTACATGGACATGCGCAGCATGGTACCCAACCAAATGGCCGCAGGAACCAACGCAGCTGCACAGGTAGAAATTACAGGCAGCGATCTCATATTCCCGTCCGATATGCAGCCCGGCCAAACCCTGCCCGACAGCGACATGAAAATCAAAATGTCGATGAACGGCATGCAATTGATGAGTACCGATGTGCGCATGTACAACCGCAAGGTAGCGGCCAAAGAATCGCTGACCACCACCGCTGGCACGTTTGATTGCATCAAGATTACCTACAACATCGAAGTCAAATTGATGGGCACCCGCACGTCATACTGCGAATTCTGGTACGCCAAAAAAGTGGGCACGGTCAAGTCTGTGACGTTTGATAAAAAAGGAGAGGTGGAGTCGAGGATGGAGCTGACTAGGTTCAAATCCTGATTTTACCACTAAGTACACTGTTTTTACCGCTTTCACCACTATTACCACTATTACCACTAAGACCACTTAGGACACTAAGAGACACT
>JBMOHO010000411.1:0-2757 GCA_049317805.1 Saprospiraceae bacterium | reverse complement strand
GATCTCCCCTTTGTTTTTCGCCGCTATTTTGCCGCGGTAGGTGCGGGGGTAATATTCTTTGATGATCTCGTGTACTTCGCCGGAGATGTTGATTTTGCCTCCTTCGCCCGCCTGTTCGATCCGGGCAGCGATGTTTACGGTGTCGCCCCAGATGTCGAATGCAAATTTGCGGGATCCTACCACGCCGGCCACCACAGGGCCGCGGTGTATGCCAATGCGGGCGTCGTATCGGGGCATGCCTTTGGCGGCGCGTTCGGCGTTCCATGAATTGAGCCAAAGCTGCATTTCGAGGGCGGCAGACACCATGTCTTGCAATTGGGCACCGCCGCCGTTGGGCAAGCCGCCGGCGCACATGTACGCATCGCCGATGGTTTTGATTTTTTCTAATTTGTACTTGGTGATGATCTCGTCAAAAGCCTGGAAGCAACTGTCGAGTTCACTCACCAATTGTTGAGGACTTAGTTTTTCGGCAATTTTGCTGAACCCCACGAAGTCGGCAAACAACACGCTCACGTCTTCAAAGTACCGCGCTTCCGTTCGGCCACGCTGTTTGAGCTCGTCGGCCACCAAAGCGGGCAAAATGTTGAGCAGGAGTTTTTCAGAGCGGTGTTGCTCCTCCCGGATGATGACGTTTTTCTGGCCCAGGGCTTTGGCGTGCTGGCGGGCGCGGATGAAGCTGAACAGCGACCCGCCCGCCAGCAACAGCATGGCCACGAGAGCGGACAGGTAAAAATTGCGGTTTGCCTGGGCTTCACCCAGGGCCGCATTGGCACTCGACAAGGCCAGGGAATCATATACCGATTCATACACCAGAGAATCGAGCAAGCTGCGTTGCTGCATGACCATGAGCGCGGCTTTCATTTGCTGCTCGGTCATCAGATCAATGTCCTTTTGACGGGCCGCCAGTTGGGAACGCAGTTCCTGGCTTTCGCTGAGGAGCAGGGCTTCTTTCTGCGCCAGTTGGGTGGTGATGTGGCGGTTTTTGCTTACTTCTTCTTGCAGGCCCGATAGTTCCTCGCGCAGTTCCTGTCGGGTAAGGGGTTGCGGGTAGTTTGCGGCATCGTTGGTAGCGCCGGGCGTAATCACGCTGGCTTTGGCATCTACCGACTCGGCAGATTTGCCCACTTTGGGTGCGAGCACTTTCATGGCCTGCAGGTTGTCGGCCATGATCCCTTGTTGGCCCGACGGCAGTTTAGCCACCAATTCGTTGCTTTCTTCGTAGCGTTTCCAGGCTTTTTTGGTATCGCCCCGGCGCTCCAGCACTTTGGCCTGCCGGTTAAGGGCCATGGCCTGGATGTCTTTTGCCCCGGCTTTGCGGGCGGTTTTTTCAGCTTCTTCGGCCGAGTTAGCCGATTCCTTGAGGTTTCCGGCGGCAAAATATGCGTCGGACAACCGGACGAGCAGCGCTGCTTTATCTTTACCGGAGGCTGAACGCACCTCGCCCTTTAGTTCTTCAATACCGCTTGTCTGGGCAAGCATTGCAACGTTGTTGAACACAAGGCAGATGATCAACAGAAAAAAAACACGAATCTTCATGGCAGTAGAAAAGTTTGTCAAGCTATAGAGAGCAGCAGAAGGATTAATTCGACATTTGCCGAAAAGCACCACAAATGTACACATCGGATGCCATTTCCTTCTGAAAATGAACAAACGTTGTGCCTAAATCTTTACGTGTGTGCACCTTGTAGTCAAAATATACTGGTTTTTTGGATATTCAGGCATTTATTGACGCCCATTTGGATTCACCCGACCTTACCCGGCTGTTGCTCAACGCCCGCCAGCATCCGGGTTTGGATGTATCCTATGCCGTGTTGCAAATAGAATCCTTGCGGAAAATACGCGATAAAGCGCCCGCCTGGTTCAATACCCGCCTGCGTTTTCCGGCATTGTTAAGCGTCGAACAAGCCTCGTCTGAACGCACGGCGTTGTTTAAGGCCGGTTTGTTCAGCGGGCGCAACATGGCTGATTTGAGCGGAGGGCTGGGCATAGACAGCTGGGCGTTCGGCAGCCGTTTTGAACGCGTGGATTATGTAGAGCCCGACGCTGCCCGTGCCGCCGACGCTGCCCACAATTTCCCTCTACTGGATAGACAAAACATTGTGGTGCATACAACAGACGCCGAAACGTTTCTGCACCGCACCACGGACACTTTTGATCTGCTGTACATGGATCCGTCGAGGCGAGATGAACAAGCTCGAAGGGTATTCCGCCTGGAGGATTGCATGCCCAATGTGCTTGCGTTGCACGATGTATTGTTCAGCCGCAGCAATACCGTTTTGTTAAAAGCGGCCCCCATGCTCGACCTCAGCCAAGCGCTGAAGCAGTTGAAAACGGTTACTGCAGTTTGGGTTGTTTCTGTGCACGGCGAAGTGCGCGAGGTGTTGTACCAACTGGCTTCCGAACCCGGTGCCGTAGAGCATGTGCCGATAGAGGCCGTTTGTTTAGGTGTTGATGCGGTGCATTTCCGTTTTACCCTTGAAAACGAACGCATGGCGAAGCCCGTTTTTAGTTTGCCCGCCGAATGGTTGTACGACCCTGATGCCGCCCTCCTGAAAGCCGGCGCGCTAAAAAGCGTGGCACAGCAATTTGGTTTGCGCAAACTACACGCCAACACACACTTGTATACCTCTGAACTGCCCGTTGACGGATTTCCGGGCAGGCGCTTTCGGATTGAACAGGTTGTGCGGTATGATAAAAAAGCGGTTCAAGCGGCTGTGCCAGACGGACGGGCGCATGTGGCCGTACGTCAGTTTCCGG
>JBMOHO010000410.1:0-2762 GCA_049317805.1 Saprospiraceae bacterium | reverse complement strand
GGTTGCGCGAAGTACACAAAGGCCAACTTAGCGCCCCTTTGCGGAACCTTAGCGGTGCTTCGCGGGAGCCGTTTCCCGCAAAGTACGCAAAGGCCTTGCATTCAAAATTTTGTGCTGTTGGCATTTCACTGCCGGTATTTATGAGGCACCCTACTCACCCCGTACTCTTCAGCCCACCCGACAACGCATTCGTCAGCAGCAGCAGTTCATTCAGCAGGGTCTGACCCGTTTCCGCATCGGGGGCGACCCTCCAACGCGTCAGCAGGTCAATGTGCAGCCGGTGCAGGGTGTGCAGCGCGGCTTTTCGCCGTTCGGTGTTTTGCAACTGGTTGGTGCGGCGTGTTTCGACCGATCCGCCGAGCAGGTGGGCCACGCCGTCGAGTGCGGCTGCGTAGTCGGCCCGGATGATCGGGAGGATGTCCATTCGGGCCTGATCATCCGGTACCAGTTGCGCGTAGGCCTCCATCATGTCCGGATCAGCATTCAGCAGGTTGGTTTCTATCTGGATGAGGCAGTAGCGTAGGAAAGGCCACTGGTTGGCCTGCTCCCGGAGTTGCTCGTACAGCGCCGGCGCTTCTTCCTGAAGTGCCGAAAGGGCCCGCCCGGCACCGTACCAGCCGGTGAGGTTGAACCGCGCCTGGTTCCAGCTGAACACCCAGGGTATGGCGCGCAGGTCCTCGAGGTTTCGCTGTCCGGTGCGGCGCGCGGGCCGGGAGCCGATTTTGCTTTGTTCCAGCACATCGATGGGGGTGGCGCTGCTGAAGAACGCCTTGAACGCCGGATGCTGAACGAGGCTTTTGTACGCGGTGTTGGACAGCCCGGCCAGGCGATCCATCGCCGCATCCGGCGGCACCGGCCCGGTGTCTTTGCGCAGGTGTTGCATGGTTTGGCGGGCCACGCCAGCCAGCACCATTTCGAGGTTGTAGGTGGCGTTGATCTGGTTGGCGAAATGCTGGGCGATGGTTTCGCCCTGTACGGTAAACTTGACAGTGCCGTGCACACTTCCCGGCGGCTTGCTGTCCCAGAAACGGTGGTACTTGCCGCCGCCCCGGCTGATGGTGCCGCCGGCGCCGTGAAAAAAGCAGCACGAAACCCCGTGTTTTTCCGCCACCCCGGCCAGTGCCTGTTCGGCCCGGTACACCGCCCAGCGGCTGGCCACAATGCCGCCGTCTTTGTTGCTGTCGCTGTACCCCAGCATGATCTCCTGGGTGTGGCCAAGCCGACCGAGGCGGCTTTGGGTAACGGGGTCGCGCAGAAAGGCATCCACGATGATGGGCGCGGCGCGCAGGTCTTCAATGGTTTCAAACAAGGGAACGACCTGGAGGGGCTGTTGCAGCATGCCGACCTCGCGCAAGAAACAGTACACCATGAGCAGGTCGCTCAGCCCGCGCGTCATGCTGACGATGAAGGAGCCGATGCCGTCGGCCCCATGGCACCGAATGTGCGTTTTCACCACCCGGTAGCAGGCCAGCAGCGCATCGGCTTCGGGCCCGCAGGCCACACCTTCGGCCACGAAAGGCCGTTGGTGTTGCAGTTCGTTTTTCAGGAACGCGATGCGTTCGGCTTCCGATTTCGACGAGAACACCCGGTCGCCTATGCCTGCGGCGGCCAGCAGTTGGTCCATGGCTTTTTCATGGTAGGCGCTGTTTTGGCGGATGTCTAATTGGGCTAAGTGAAAACCAAAGCATTGCAGCATGCGCTCTACGGGGAACAGCAGGTCGGCCGCCACCTTGCGGGCCTGCAAGTGGTCGACGAGCCAGTGCCGGACAACGGCCAGGTCGGCCATACAATCAGCTGGCCCCTCGTATCGAGCGTCCGGCCTGGTATCATCCTCCACGTCGGCCATTGTTTGTTCGAGGCGCAGCAGCATGAGGTTGACCCATTGGCGCAATGGCTCCAGGGTGTTGCGTGCAAGCGCGGCCTCCCCCTGTGGGCCGAACGGCGCTGCTTTAGCCCGGATCAGCTCGTCGGCGGTTTCCGGGAACGGGTGCAGCAGCCGGGAAAAGCTGAGTTTATTGCGCAGGTGTTCCAGCTTGTCGCGGAGCAGGAGTAGGGCGGCCTCCCGGTGCTTTGCCAGGGTTTGTTGCGTTTCGGCGGCATCGACGTAAGGGTGCCCGTCGCGGTCGCCGCCCACCCAACTGCCGAAACGGATCTGTGGGAAGTGCTGCGGGTGTTCGAGGGCGTCTCCGTCAAAGCCCATGCCTGTCCAGGCATCCCTGAGCCGCTGGTCGGAGCGGTGCAGCACGTCAGGGAACACTTTGGTGAAGTAGTGCATGACGTTGTCGCGCTCCGATGCCACCCGGGGTTTGGAGAGGTACACCTCGCCGGTACGCCACCAGCGCTCCAGCAGGGCGTCCACCTGCTGCTCGAGCGCGGCGCGTTCGGCGCGGGTCCACACCGTGTTCTCGCGCTGCACCAGCAGCAGGTACAGCTCCCGGTGCATCTCGATGATGGATATGCGCTTGGCTTCGGTCGGGTGGGCAGTCAGGACGGGCCGCACGTGCAGCAGGGGCAGCAGGCGCCGCATGTCCTCGGCGGTCACGCCGTTTTCCTGCCAGTGGCGAAGGGTTTCGCCCCACGACCCGCGGACGGAGTGGAGGCCCACCTGGTCTTCCAGTTTCCGCCGGTACTGGGCGGCGGCGTTCTCTTCCACTAAATTTAGGAGTTGAAACGAGATGCTGAGGGCCTGCACGATCTTGTCGGCGGGCGCCTGCGCAGATAAGCCTGCCCCGTCCTGCCCGGGCAAACAGGATGCGAGCCTC
>JBMOHO010000409.1:0-2766 GCA_049317805.1 Saprospiraceae bacterium | reverse complement strand
CGTGCTGCCTTTTTTACGCATTGACTATGTACTGAGTAGTCAGGATCTGCAACCTTTCCGGTGCAAAACCCTGACTAAACGATTTTCAGACCACTACGGGGTCATGGCGACGGTAGGCTGGCCGAACAAGTAAATACCTGTTCGGCCATGCGTTCCCGCCCGGCGGCTTATTTCAGGATGATCACACCTTTGGCCTCGTACGTAATTTCGCGAAGTGGTTCTGTGATGGCTTCAATTTCCGCTTTCGATTTGCCTGCGTCCTGGGCATAGTGACGCAGTTCGTCAACCGGCGTCAAATTGACCTTAGCAAATCCGTCTACTACTACCTTTTTGCCGGAGATGTCTTTCGGCATAAAAAAGGCGTAGTCTTTGAACGTGACGCGCATGTCCGGCTGTCCGGGCGCAGTAAGGGTCATCCAGCAACCCTTAACCTGGCAAACTTTTTCTACGGTACCGGTCACTTTGATGGACAGTGAATCCACCTTGGTCATTTTTCCGGCTAATTTGGCATATTCGGTAGCGCCTTTCGGGGTGATGGTTTCGCCAAAATGCGTACCGGCTTTAGAAGTGACCTGGGCAGAACCGGAATGGCAGATGGCCACAACCAGCAAGCATGCCAGTCCGAGCGCTTGCACGAAATTTTTTAACATGATTTTATGAAATTTGCAAGTGTTTGAAAAATAAGCGTTTACTTGTTTTTGGCACCACAAAAATACATCAAATTTAGTAAGTCCGCACATATGGCACAATATTCGTATTGGAAGATTGTTCTTTGCTTCGACAATTGTGTCCGCTATAGCGCCACCCGTCACTCAACCCCTGGCAGACATGCACTCGAAGCAACCTGAATTAATCTTTTTCCGCGACAATGCTTGCACCCTTCTCTACACCATTTCAAGAACAATCAATCTTACTACCATGAAGGGTACAATTACTTTTCCACACATCCTGTTGATCGTTTGTGTGCTTTTGGTTGGGTTTTCCAACCCCGCTTCTGCCCAATGCGTCAGTGGCAATTGCTACGAGGGCTCCGGCACGTACAAATATTCCAATGGCTCGGTGTACACTGGCCAGTTTGCGTACGGTAAACAACAAGGCCGGGGCGTCATGAAATACGCCAACAATACGGAATACAACGGCGATTGGCAAAGCGGCCAGCGCCATGGCAAAGGAAAAATGCGTTTTGCCAACAACAACGTGTACGATGGCCAATTCGTAAACGGACGCATGGAAGGGCAAGGCGTCATGACCTACGCCAACGGCGACCGATACAGCGGACAATGGCTTCGGGATATGCCCCAGGGCAAAGGCACTTATGCCTTCAAATCAAAAGAACGCTATGAAGGCGATTTCAAAAACGGGAGCTTCGACGGCCAGGGTGTAATGTATTACCCCGACGGCGCTTACTACACCGGCGGATGGCAGAACAACCGAAAGCACGGATCCGGTAAGCTGGTGCGCCCGAACGGCACTTCAGAAACGGGCAACTGGCAGGAAGGCAAAATGGTGAGCACAGCCCAGCCCGCCAAACCTGCCCCTTCAAAAGTGCAACCGACCGCCCCGTCCAATAGTTCCAATGCCAACACAGCCGAAAGCAGCAGACCCAATGTGAGCAGCATGCGCAATTGCAACAACGTCAATTGTGGAAACGGCTCCGGATACTACACCTACCCAGACGGATCCATGTGGGTGGGACTGTTCAAAGAAGGCCGGCCCATAGGAAAAGGGGTGTGCTACTACTCTAATGGCGACCGCTACGAAGGCAACTGGAGCCTGAACGCGCCGTACGGCGAGGGCATCATGCATTTTGCCAGCGGCCGTGTGTACGGCGCTGTATGGGTCAACGGTTCGCCCGTGCAGGAGTTGGACTCCCGAGAGCAAATGCCTTCTGGTCCGGTGCGCACCGAAAATACCTCCAATGTGCGCATCTACGCCGTGGTGGTGGGCGTGGGCAAGTACCTCACCATGCCTACCCTGCAATTCACCGACGACGACGCCAATCGCTTTTACACGTTCCTGAAAAGTCCGGAAGGCGGCGCTTTGCCCGACAACCAGGTGACCCTGCTGCTCGACGAACGCGCTACCCGCACCAACATCATCAACGCCATGCAGCAGTACCTCCTGCGCGCCGACGCCAACGATGTGGTGCTGTTCTACTTCAGCGGACACGGCCTGGCCGGCAGTTTCCTCCCGGTCGACTTTGACGGGTACAACAACAAGCTCCGCCACGACGAGGTGCGCCAAATCCTGCTCCAAAGCAAAGCAAAACACAAGCTCTGCATCGCTGACGCCTGCCACAGCGGCTCCCTGACCTACGGCAACAGCCTGGTGGCGAAAGGCCCGGTGCCAGTCACGCTGGACCGTTATTACCAGGCTTTTGAAGAAACCGATGGCGGCATCGCCCTGCTCATGTCATCCAAAGCAGAAGAACTGTCGCTGGAAGACCACGGCCTGCGCCAGGGCGTGTTCACCTACTACCTGATGAAAGGCCTTAAAGGCGAAGCCGACTCGGATCAGAACCAGCTTATCGATATCCAGGAAATTTACAATTACGTATTCAAACAAGTGCGTACCTATACCTCTGGCATCCAAACGCCTGTACTGACCGGCGATTTTGACCACCACATGCCGGTGGCTTTTAAAAGGTATTAGTTTTGAGTTGAGAGTTTAGAGTTTTGAGTTTAGAGTTTTGAGTTGAGAGTTTTGAGTAAAAACAAATCTCGTAATACTCAAAACTCTAAACTCAGCACTCTAAACTCAAAATTC
>JBMOHO010000408.1:0-2768 GCA_049317805.1 Saprospiraceae bacterium | reverse complement strand
CCTGGGCGGTGTACACCACGGTATCACCCGCGCAGGGCGTCGGGTCGCCCAGAATTTGGGGCAGCTGGGGCACGGCACTCACCGCCACCACGGTGACGCAGGTGGTGTCATAACAAAATACACCCAATCGGCTATGGCGCAGCACCAGACAATACTCTCCGGGTTGGTTAACCGTAATTTTGGGCAGGCTGGAGTTGCCTACAATGCCCGGGCCAGACCAAAAGAAAAAAGTTGTACCCAACGAGACATTATTGAGTGATGAACCGCTCCCATCCAACTGAATAGAGGTATTCACCGTGCGATCCAGGGTGTCCGGCGGGGCAATGACCGCAACGGGTTCCATGATGGCTAAGTTGACGGTTACGAGGCTGTCACAACCCAAATAATTGGTACAATATTCCTGATAAGTTCCGGATGAATTAAATGTAGAACCGCAGAAAGTGTATTCTGCCGGGCCACAAAGGGTCACGTTTATTGGTGGCGTATAGGGAACGGTCACTATTTTAACGCTGCACCGGACAATGCTGTCGCAACCAGTATACGATTCAAAAACAACAGGGAAGTTACCCGGACTAAAAAACTCTTCTCCGGCACAATTGACAGAGCCGCCAGGACATAAATTTACTTTAATATCGGTGAACACCGTGGGAATCAGTTTGATCTGGCAATTGACCACGCTGTCACAACCCGTGTAGGCCGTCAGGTTGACCGGAAAATTACCGGGTGCAGCAAAAGTTCTGCCTGCACATTGTACTGTTTTGCCCTGACAGAGGTCGTAATTTTCAAAAGTGACCACGTCCTCTCCAATATTCAAGGGCAAACATTCCAATGGCGCATTCGGACATTGGGTGCTCATCGCGCATATCTCCGCCGGGCCTGCTTGCAACCATGTGACACTCACATTGGTGGACACCGCATTTCCATTGATCACGCCCGCGCCTGGAGGGTTGATGCTCCAAACAGATTGCGTATTGGTTGTATACGTTACCGGCGGATTGGGAATGCAAATGCCATTTACCGGGCCGGTGATGGTGGGCAGTGTAGCGTTGATGGAATAGTCGCATATAGCGCCGGCACTGCCATCAATCATGATGTAATAGGTTTCCCCAGGCGTCAGTCCGGATGCGGTAAGTACCTGTTGAGAACCAGAGGCTATGTTGCCTAAACAAGGTGAAACAAATTGAAAGTTAATGCAATCAGCGGTGGACAATACTGCCGCTTGAACGGCTGCCCCGGCTGCACAGCCATAACACGCAATGGTAAAATTCTCGGTAGGTGAGTCGGCCACGAAAGCAAAAAAGTGGTTGTTCTCGATGGTCGTACACCAAGACGGCGGAAACGACTCTGGCGCATCCTGTGTGGTTTGCCCGTAGTAGCAATCCAATGAAGCAGGGCTCGGGTTTACACAGGCATTTTGAGCATTGACCGATGGCATGGGCATGGGACATTGTGCCGTGTTGCACTGCATGAACGCTACTTTAGGCAACAGCATGCATACCATAAAAAGTCCAAGCGGCATGCAAAGCCGGCTCCACGTTTTTGGCGTGTATTCAAACAAGTTCAAACGCGTAGAAGTATGTTCAGTAAACATGGTGTTGTAGAAAAAAGTGAACATGTGTTATGGATTTGTCGGTTGAGCATTGGTTGTTATCGCAAAAGTGTCACATCCCCCTTATAGAGTTCCACGACGCCGTCAATGAATTCCACTTCCATGTACCAGACAAAGACGCCCGGGTTCATGTCGTCGCCCCGGAAGGTGCCGTTCCATCCCAAAGTCGGATCGTTGGGCTGGAAATCGGTGATGGTGTACATCGCATTGCCCCATCGGTCGTACACTTCCAGCGACTTGATGCTGCGCACCGTACCTGCTTTGGCAAACACGCTGAACATGTCGTTGTCGCCGTCTTTGTCGGGCGAAAACACGTTGGGTACGTACACAAATCGGCGCCGATCCACAATCACCGTCACCTTGTCCTCGTCGCGGCAGCCGTTGTTGGCTACTATGCTCACGGAGAATGTTGTGGTGATCAGCGGGGTGGTTTCGAGCACCAGGCATTGCGGACATTCAGAGCTCGAATCGGGCATGGGCGTCCAGATGATCGACGCCAGGCTGTCAAACGGATAGTTCACCACCGCTTCAATAACGGTGCTTTCGCCCAGCGAGATGGTCTGGTTGTCGCCCAGCTCTACGTCCAACGGTATAGGAGCGGTGATCACAATGATCTCCGTCACCTCGCAGTCGTTCGCGTCGGTGGTCATCACGGTGTACGCGCCAGCCTCCAGACCGGTAAAGGTGTTGGACGTTTGCGGGGTGCCGCCGTTCAGGGTGTATGCAAATGGCGGCACGCCGCCCGAAGGCTGCACGTAAATGACGCCATCCTCAGTGCCAAAACAATCCAGGTCGGTGATGGCAAAGGTGATCTGCAGGAGTTCGGGTTCGTTGAGCGTCACAGTAGCCACGTCGGTGCAGCCGTTGGCGTCTGTGACCGTCACAGTATAGGCACCTGCGGGCAGGTCGGTGATTGACGTGCCGGATTCGTTTGTTGACCATGCAAAAGCATAAGGCTGTTTGCCACCCGTGGCGGTGGCCACTGCGGTACCGTCTGCCTGGTCGGTGCAACTGATCGGATAGCCGTTGAATGCCGGCACAGCCGTGGCCGTGACATTGGGCGACATGAGCTGCACGATGACCGCGCTGGCGGTGGTGCTGAACCCGGTGGACGCCGTGATGGTCAGCTTGTAGTTGCCCGCTGCAAGGCCAGCCACCA
>JBMOHO010000407.1:0-2771 GCA_049317805.1 Saprospiraceae bacterium | reverse complement strand
CTCGTCCAAATGTTTTTTACGGGCGGCCACCAATTCGTCTTGCCGGGCTTTGGCGCGCTCAAATTCCGGCGTGCCGGGCGCATTTTTCTGCATGGTTTCGCTGAGCGTTTTGAACTCGGCGTCTAAACCAGCCTGAAACTTGAAATTGGCATACAACAGTTCCGAGTCTGTGCAACCATCAATCACCATGGTGTTGGCCAAATCAGCTGCATTGCCGCGCAGGGTAAATACCTGGTCTTTATCGATCAACAAGGCAAGGGATTTCTGGGCTGGCAGAATAAAATAATAGTAGCCCTCAGGCAGGAGTTTGCTGCGTTTGAGGGTAAAATGACCCTGTGCATCCACCATCGTGGAGTCGATGATGTAATTTCGGTCGCCTTGCACACCCACCAGTTTGGCTTTTCCGGCGGATATCCCTTCAATGAATCCTTCTATGAGGGTGGCGTCTGTTTGGGCCTGGAGGGTGCCACAAATTAGAAACATCAGTAAACAAGTGTTCTTCCACATGGCTGCTACGTATTTTTTGATGGCAAAATTACCCAAACCGCCCGAAGCATTAGACAATTTAAGGTTTTATTGACAATTTGGGTACGCCTTAAATGTTAAAATAAGGCCTGCATGCAACCCGAATTATCGGATCGTGTCTTTTCTCGTGCTTGAAGCCCTTCAGGTGAAGCCTCTTTTGTCTATAAAACTAATGAAATGCGTTATGAAAGCAATCGGAATCCTTGCGCTTAACCTGTTGCTGCTGATCGGCGCCCTGTCTGCCCAGTCCAACAAAAAAGTAACCATTGAAAAAACAACGGTGCGCCCAGACGGCACTGTCTGCACCGAAACCATCGTTAAAACAGGAGAAGAGGCCGACTCTTTTGACCTGGAGGCCTATCTGGATGCCAATGAAGACGATAACATTGTCATCAATATCGAAAACAACAAAGGCAAACGCCAATACATCAGAACAGCGCCGGATGCACTTGATGTGCCGGATGACCTCTACTTTGATCCTGCTGAAATGCAACAAGCCATCCGCGAGGCTCAGGAGGAAGTACAAGAGGCCATGAAAACGGCTCACGAAGCCATGGAACAAGCCTTACAGGAAAGCCGCGAGGCCATGCAGGAAGCCGAAGACGCCATGCAAGAAGCCATGACCATGAATAATGGCGCGCTCAACCCGCCCCGAGGTTTTTTAGGCGTAAGTCCTGCAGGTGACGATGACGAAAACAAATTGGGGGTGGCCGTCAGCATTGTGCCTGGTAGCGGCGCCCAAAAGGCGGGCATGAAAAATGGCGATGTCGTGCTGCAATTGGACAAACAATCCATTCGAAAATGGGACGACATCGAGTCGTTCATGACCAATACAATGCCCGGCCAACAAGTGAACATCCGTTTCCGCCGGGGCAATTCAGAGCGTACAGACGTGGCCACCCTGTCTGATAAAACCAACAACGAACCCGATTGGGGCGGTTTTGACCGCGAACAATGGGATCTGAATGCTTTTCAAATGGACGAAAGCAGCAAAGATGCCTGTCTCGGCGTGTATTCGTCTGGACAAGAACAAGGCGCTCAGGTGACCGAGTTTACATCCGCCTCTGCGGCAGAAGATGCCGGCATGCAAATCGGCGATGTCATCACTGCCGTAAACGGTACGGCCGTGAAAAACCACGACGAACTCTGGAACGAAATTGCCAAATACAAACCCAACGAAGTGGTTCGTGTCGCTTACCTCCGCAATGATCAGCCCTTGCAGGCAGACGCCACCCTGAAAGCCTGCGATACCCAAAACAAAATCACCATCCGCGCTCAAGACGATGCCGGCGACGAGGAACTCAGCCGCATGTACATTTGGGACTGGACGGACGCCAATCAGGAACGCCTGCGCACGTCGCACGTCATCACCATACAACGGGCTGGCGAAGGCGACACCCCCACCGAGCCCCTCATCGGCAACACCCCGATACCGGCTGATCGCCGCCTGGAGGTGCGCAAATTTCAGGCATTCCCCAACCCGTCTGGCGGCCCCATCACCATCAGCTTTGAAGCCCGGCCGGTACCCACCATCGTAACCATTTTTGACACTGCCGGTCGACAACTTTTCCGGGAAGAACTCAACAGTTTCTCCGGCGCTTACAGCCAACAATTCGACCTCAGTGCTTACGCCAAGAGCAATGTCATCGTACAGGTGCAACAGGCCGACAAGATTTTCCACGAGTCGCTGGTGCTGCAATAATCAGCAGCATGCCATCCGTTATGGGTTGGAAACAGCCAATTCGAGCAAAGCCACATTTTCGATGTGGTGCGTATGCGGAAACATATCGACAGGCCGCACTTTTACCACGCGGTATTTTTCAGACAGCAGCTGCACGTCGCGTGCCTGGGTAGCCGGATTGCAACTGACGTAAACAATGCGTGGAGCGGCCAGCTCAAGGAGAAACTGCACCGCCTTGTCGTGCATGCCGGCACGCGGCGGATCGGTAATCACCAAATCAGGTGCGCCATGCTGTTGAATAAATCCGGGGCTGAGCATGTCTTTCACATCGCCGGCATAAAAAATGGCATTGTGTATGCCGTTTCGGTCGCGGTTTTCGAGCGCATCCTGAATGGCTTCCGGCACTTCTTCAATGCCTGTTACTTGTCGGCAAAAGCGTGCCACATACAAGGCA
The DNA here is from genome assembly GCA_049317805.1 of Saprospiraceae bacterium. Taxonomy (GTDB): domain Bacteria; phylum Bacteroidota; class Bacteroidia; order Chitinophagales; family Saprospiraceae; genus M3007. Next base: position 111 of record JBMOHO010000407.1, on the reverse strand, counting down.
ATGCTGCCGGTACCGGTGTACAGGTCGTACACGTTTTCGGTGCCTTGCAGGTTGGCAAATTCCACCACAGTGTCGTACAGGTTTTGGGCCTGGCGCGTATTGGTTTGAAAA
>JBMOHO010000406.1:0-2772 GCA_049317805.1 Saprospiraceae bacterium | reverse complement strand
GGGTGTATTTGTTGCTGACTGCGCTGTGCGGCTTGTGGTTGCCCTTTGTGCCGCTGTCGGCCTGGATGCCCGCCATGCCGTTGTCGCGTGAGTACATATTCGTTTTACCCGAGTTGGTTGTAGGAAATGCGTCGGCCAGCCCCGCTTTTTCGTGGGACAACTGCTTGTGGGGTGTTTATCTCATCGGCGTGGCTTTGTCTCTGCTCCGGCTGGGTTGGGGATTGGTAATTGTGTTGCGGCGGATGAACAGTACCCAAATGGAGTCCTTGCCGGGAGGTATGTTGTTGTTGCGCAGTGCCACGACGCAGTGCCCGTATTCGTTTTTTCGGTGCATTGTAGTGCCGGTGGACTTTGATCCGACTGACGATTCGGGTGCCCTGATGCTCTCGCATGAGGCAGCGCATGTGCGGGAGCGGCACAGTATAGATGTGTTGCTGTTCGAAATGCTTTGTGTGGCGTGTTGGTTTCACCCTTTGGCGCATTGGTACCGAAGGTCATTGCGCACCCTGCATGAATACACTGCCGATGCGGCAGTTACCCGCCATTTTTCAAAAAAACAATACGGCCTGTTGTTGATAGGGCAAGCGCATTCCGGAACTGCGCCGGCCCTGGTTCACCATTTTTTTCATTCACCGCTCAAACAAAGATTGATTATGCTCACTCAACATGCCTCGGCGCCCGCGCGCCGTTTGAAATTTGCCCTGTTGTTGCCACTATTGCTCATCCTGGCTTCCTGCTTATCGGGCCAGTTGATAGAAGATGACGCTGAAGCGCTGCGCAACGATGAAAAAGTACACGAGATGTTTGACTTAGAAAAGCCGCCTCAATTTCCCGGAGGAAGCACGGCCCTGATGAATTATCTGGCGGCCAACATCAAATACCCGGAAGAGGCCCGACAGAAAAAGCTGGAAGGCGTAGTGGCTGTCATATTCATCATCAACAAAGACGGAAGCGTGTCCGACATACAAATTGTCAAAGATATTGGCTCGGGCTGCGGCGCAGAAGCCAAGCGGGTCATAGAAGCCATGCCAAATTGGTCGCCCGGCGAAAGCAAGGGCCGGCCCGTGTATTGCCGCTATACCTTACCAGTGCGATACAAACTGGCTTCCTGACACCAAAATGCAAGGGGGCTGCGTTAAACAGTAAACACCTGCCGCCATGCGAAACTTTCTCTTCCTCCTTTTGCTGCCCCTGGGTTTGCCGGCCCAGGGGCTGTTTGATTCCCTGTACGTCCGCAAAGCCCTCGAAGTGTATTTCGCCAGTGGTTCGGCGGAATTGGACGGCGCAGCCCGCCTTGCTTTGGACAGTTTTACCCGCAATCTGCCACCGGCAGACACGTGGGCGTTCCTCAACATAGAGGCGCACACCGATTCCATTGGCAACAGCGCCAACAATGAACGCCTGGCCGCAGGTCGGGCCGAAAGCGTCCGAAGATACGTATCCGAGAAAGGCGTTGCTCCGGCACGCATCCGCATCCGGGCGTACGGCGAACGCAAACCGGCTTCCGGAAACGACACTGAAGCCGGACGCCAACGCAATCGGCGGGCCACGCTGGAGCTGTGGTCTGGATTGCCCATGGCCACCATGAGCGGGTATATCCGCGATGCCGAGACGGGGCGTGGCATTGAAACAACCGTGTTTTTCCAGACCAAAACCCGCAGCGATTCTACCCAGACCGACACCTCCGGGTTTTACAGCGTTCGGCTGCCGAAGGACTCCATCGTGCGGGTAGAAGCCGTGGCGGAGGGGTACTTCTTCGAATCGTTTATGACCAAGGTGTTTGGCAGCCCGGAGTTGTATAAAAAGTACAACAAAGAACCCAACCTGTCGCTGCCCCCGGCCAAAGCAGGCGAAAAAGCCGTTTTGCGCGATCTCTTTTTTGTAGGCAACCAGGCGGTATTGCTGCCGGTGTCGGAACCCGAGTTGCCCAAAATCCTGCGCTTCATGCAGGTAAACCCGGAAATTCGGGTCGAAATAGCCGGACACATCAACCACCCGGGCGTGTCGCCAGACAACTTAGAAAACTGGGAGTGGGAACTCTCGGTCAACCGCGCCAAATTGGTGTACACGTACCTGCTGGACCATGGCGTATCAGCCGACCGCATGCGCTTCCGGGGCTACGGCAACTCGGAGATGCTGTTTCCCAAACCCACGAATGAAACACAGATGGAAAAGAACCGACGGGTGGAAATTCGGGTGTATTAAAAAAGGTTAGCATAGAACGCACCCCTCATTTTACCACCAACTTCCCGCTGCCCTAAAACAAATATAACTTTTTTATATTTTGTTAAAGTTGTGAATGCGCCTCAAAATAACTTTTGTAAGGCATTTACAAAAAAATAATGTACTATCTTTGCACCATTTCATAATCCCCTTGGAGCCGAAATCCGTATTCAGCTTTTTAATCTAATCTAATCATGAAAAGTTTACACTTTCAGTTGGTTGGCCTGTTGGCCGGCTGGCTAATCTTCGCATGTGAAATACATGCTACTACTATTGTACCGTTTCTGCATTTAGGTGAACTGGCGTTATCAAGCGACGCTGTGGTGGTCGCGCGCGCAGACATACTGGAGACGGTAGACCTACACGGCAGTCGTTTTGAACGCACTACCTTTTCCGTTGAGCGGCCTATTAAAGGACCGCTATCCGACGATTATTCTTTCCACACATTTTCCCTTTCTTTCCAAAACGGTGATGCCTTTTCAGCGGTTGACGGCGATTTTATGCCTGAATCCGGGAAAACGTACCTGCTTTTTTTGTCGAAAAAAGACA
>JBMOHO010000405.1:0-2784 GCA_049317805.1 Saprospiraceae bacterium | reverse complement strand
GTTTACTGCAAGTTCATTGTTGAATGATTTGTCCACCTTATTTTGGAATCAAAAAATCGGAAACAATGGTACCATCTATCATTACGGTGGGGCTGTAATCTATGCTGCTGCATTGATGCTGTATCAACACATAAAAGGGCGTGAATAATTTATGTTGCACAGACCATATGTTTTGAATGCAAAGCAGCCTCAAGAATGGAAACAGCGGAATAGACAAACGAAAAAAGGGGCGATGAACAAATGCCATCGCCCCAATATTTTTTATCCAAGTCTGAAATCCGAAATCCGAAATCGAAAATCCGAAATCGAAAATCCTACAGGTCTTCACCGCTCATAAAAAACATACCGTCTTCGCGGAACTGCACGTCGAAGCCCATGCCATCTTTCTCCAGGCTGAGTTCGTAGTGGATCAGGCCGTTGCTGTATTCAATTTGGGAAGCCTCGTCAATCTTGAAATCGGGGTAACGGGCAGCCACGTCGTTGCGGATGAGTTCCGGCACTTCTTCAAGGTCAATTTCTGTTTCCGTGAGCAGCCATTCGGCCGTTACGGTGAATTCCACTTCGTGCTCTGTGCCGTCTAATTCAAATTCGGCCTCGTAGATTTTACCCGGCACTTCCCATGACCAGGTCACAGAGTCCAAAGAAACAAAGGGGTAGTGCTCCTTGAAAGCCACAAGGATGTCGTTGGGGACAAATAAATTTTCCATGTTGTTTAGATTTTGAACGCGAAACACGGATAATTACCCGACAATGATTGTATTTCCGGTATTATGCCTGCGTAAAGTTTTTTTGGAACAATCGTGAACACTGTTCAGTGAACAGCGTTTAGAAATTTATGGGTAAATCAGACAGCTTGACAGACACCAAAAAAGAGGACATGAAAGCCCGCATCCTCGATGCGGCGATGGATCTTTTTCGGGAAAAAGGCTACGAAGGCATCAGCATCCGCAGCATCGCGGAACGTATTTCGTACAGCCCGGGTACCATTTATCTGTATTACAAAGACAAAAGCGAGTTGTTTTATGCCCTCTCGTTTGAGGCGGCGGCGGTCAAACGCGACCACCTGATGCCCTCCATGGCCCTCACAGACCCCTGGGAAAGGCTTATTGACTTCGGCCGGCGGTACATCGACTTCGGGATGAAACACCCGGACCTTTACGACCTGCTTTTTCTCACGCGGGCACCCATGGAATACATTGAAAACCAGGAATGCTGGACTTTGGGCATCGCCACGCACAGCTTTTTTGTCCAAACTGTGCAGGATTGCGTGGAGCAGCGTTATTTCAAAAGCACAGATGCCCAGGCCATTGCGTATACCCTGTGGTGTCATGCCCACGGGCTGGTATCGCTCTTTGTGCGTGAACGCATGCGCATGTACCCCGAACACGAGCGGGAAGCCCTCGCCAAACGCTCGTTTGACATGATTGTGAAAATGGCAGAATGCCTTTGAGGAATACGGAATGCGGAATTCCTTACGCTTCATCCCCTAAAAAACCCCATTCACCGTTTTTTAATAGCCAGTGCCTGTATTTGCCCTTTCCTTTGCCTCATCACTAAACAGTGTTCAGTTTATGAAAACAACTTCTTCCATCTTTTTTGCAATGCTGCTGCCGCTAACCGGCGTGTGGGCCCAGCGTTCGGCCGTATTGGAAGCATACGTACAGGAAGGCCTGACACGCAACCTGGCGTTGCAGCAACAGACCAACCTGCAGGAGCAATATGCCGAACGGGTGAAACAAGCCGACGGTTTGCGCATGCCCTCGGTAGGGTTTAATGCCAATTACACCATGGCGGCTGGCGGACGCAGCATTGAGTTGCCCATCGGCGACCTGCTCAATCCGGTGTATAGCACCCTCAATGACCTCACGGGTACCAACAATTTTCCCACGGTGGAGAACACCAAAGAACAGTTTTTGCCCAACAACTTCCAGCAAACCAACCTCGAAGTGCAGTATCCGGTGTTCAACAACGACATCCGGTACAACCGCAGCATCCAGCGCCACCTGGCCGAAGGACAACACGCCCAGTTTCAGGCGCAGGTGCATGACACCCGCTATCGCATCACCGAAGCGTACCTGCGCTACCTGCAAACCCTGGAAGCCGAGAAAATATGGCTCAATACCAAGGTGGTGCTCGGCGAACTCCGCACTTTCAATGCCTCTTTGGTGCGCAACAACGTAGCCACCAAAGACGTAGTGGCCACCGCCGACTACGAACTAAGCAAGGCCGACAACGAACTCTACAAGATCCGCAGTCAGCAAAACACGGTACGCGCCCTTTTCAACCAGTTGCTCAACCGCGACCTGCAAACGCCAATCATCGCCGATTCCATACTGCTCGACCTGCCCGCCGATACGTTTGCCCTCGACACCCTCATCCGATACGCCCTCGCACACCGCCAGGAGTTCAAATCGCTGCAAGCCGGCATGGCTGCTACCGACGACAACCTGCGGCTCCAGGAGGCCAAAGGGAAACTGCCCAACGCCTACATTGGCGGAGAGATCGGTTTTCAGGGGTTTGGTTACAACCTGTTTGACGAACAAGCCTACGCGCTGGGTCAAGTGGGCCTTACGTACGACATCTTCCAGGGCGGCATCCGCAAAAGCAAGACCCAGGAGGCCCGTTTGGAAAAAGAACGCATTCAGTTGCAATACAACAATTTGGAACAACAAATTGCGCTGCAGGTCACCCAAAACCACAACAACTTCGTGGCCGCTTATCAAACCTGGCAAACCTCCAAACGGGGCTTGCAATCGGCAGAAGAAATTTTCAGAATCGTCACCA
>JBMOHO010000404.1:0-2787 GCA_049317805.1 Saprospiraceae bacterium | reverse complement strand
CGAGTTGTTGATGGTTTTGTTCATCTCGTCTACCGAGATGTACACCGGAATGGAAATGGTGGACAGGGGCGGGTTATCAGTCATGTTGGAATACACTTCGTTGGGTTTGGGGGCGTTTGTAATTTTTGCACTTTTGCAATGGCAAAAAAGCATCCCGGCAACGAGCAGGGTCAACAGGTTTATAGTTTTCATGTTCCGTGGTTGGGTTAAAAACCGGGCTAAAAATACATACGATGATTCCATTGGCAGAGCGGATGCGTCCAAAAACCTTTGAACAGTTTGTTGGGCAGGCGCACTTGGTAGGCGAAGGTGCCGTATTGCGTCAGGCCATTGAGGCGGGTAAGATACCGTCTTTTATTTTGTGGGGGCCTCCGGGTGTGGGCAAAACGACCTTAGCGCAACTGGTGTCGCATTACCTGAAAAAGCCATTTCACGCGCTCAGCGCCATCAACGCAGGGGTCAAAGACATCCGCGACGCCATCGAGCAGTCGCAAAAACAAAACCTGTTTCAGGGTCGCGGCTCGGTGTTGTTCATCGACGAGATCCACCGGTTTTCCAAAAGCCAGCAAGACGCATTGCTGGGCGCGGTGGAAAAAGGCATCGTCACCCTCATTGGCGCCACCACCGAAAATCCGTCGTTTGAGGTCATCCCCGCCCTGCTCTCCCGCTGCCAGGTGTACGTGCTCGAGCATTTGAGCAAAGCCGAATTGGTGGGATTGCTGGAACGGGCCCTGCGCGAAGACGAGGTGCTGAGCGCCTTAGACGTTGAATTGGCCGAATCTGATGCCCTGCTCCTGTATTCCGGCGGCGATGCACGCCGCTTGCTCAACGCCCTGGAACTGATCTGCAATTTCAAGACCCCGGACGAAAAATTAGTCATCACCAACGACCTCGTGCAACGCCTCATACAGCAAAACCTGGCCTTGTACGACAAGGCGGGCGAGCAGCATTACGACATCATATCGGCGTTCATCAAAAGCATGCGCGGCTCCGACCCCAACGCAGCCTTGTACTGGCTGGCCCGCATGCTGGATGGTGGAGAGGATATCGAGTTCATCGCCCGCCGCATGGTCATCCTGGCGGCCGAAGACGTGGGCTTGGCCAATCCCAACGCCCTCCTGCTGGCCACCAGCACCATGGACGCCATCCGCATGATCGGCATGCCCGAAGCCCGAATCATCCTGGGCCAGTGCGCGGTCTACTTAGCCACCTCGCCCAAAAGCAACTCTGCGTACGTAGCCATCGACAAAGCCTTGGCGGCCGTCCGCTCCCAGGAAACGCCGCCTGTACCCTTGCATCTTCGAAATGCGCCGACAAAACTGATGCAATCGCTCAACTACGGTGAAAACTACAAGTATGCCCATGATTTTCCGGGCCATTTCGTGCGTCAGCCTTTCCTGCCCGACCTCTTGAAAGGCACGCGTTTCTACGAGCCAGCCGATAACCCTTCGGAGGAACGCATCCGCCAAAAGCTGCGTAGTGACTGGGGCGATGGGTATCTTTATTAAGCATTTTGGTGCCAATGTCGGGCGGCGGCGAGGTGAGTACGCTGTTGAGGTTTTCAGGACAAATTTTCTATGAGCCGAATAAACAAACGATTCGGCTCAAATAATTCATATTTTTGAGCCGAATAAAATCCGAAATCGGCTCATGTTGTATAACTGGCAGCAAAAAGACTGGACAAAATTTTCCCACGATGCCTCGAAATTTGAAGCGGCAGCGCTCGAATTTCGAGAATTTGCCGGGCAAAGTATCGGCATTTTGGGCAGCATGACCTCCGCTCAGCAGGACGGGTCGATCGTCAACCTGCTCGTCAGTGAAGCCATCAAAACCTCCGCCATCGAGGGTGAAATGATCAGCCGTGCCGATGTGATTTCTTCCATCAAAAAAAATTTGGGCTTTCCCACGCCGTCCGTCGTAATCAAGGATAAACGTTCGGCAGGCATCGCCGAGTTGTTGGTCAAATCGCGGCTGACCTTCGCCGAACCGCTCAACGAGCAGGTGCTTTTCGATTGGCACCGGCTGCTGATGCACGGCAGTTTCGGCATCGAAGTCGGCGTTTGGCGCAGCCATTTGGAACCGATGCAAGTGGTTTCGGGCGCGATGGGCAGGCCGGTTGTCCATTTTGAAGCCCCACCCTCAGTCGATGTGCCACACGAGATGTCGCGTTTTTTTGAGTGGTTCAACGACAGCCGCGCTACGTTGCCCAACCCGCTCGTACGGTCGGCCATAGCGCATTTGTATTTTGAAAGCATTCATCCTTTTGAAGACGGGAACGGGCGCATCGGGCGAGTCATCGCCGAAAAAGTGCTGTCACAAAGTTTGGGCAGGCCCATTCTGTTGAGCCTTTCGGCAACCATTGAAGCCGATAAAAAGGCTTACTACTATGCCCTGCAATCGGCCCAAACTTCAAACGACTGCGACGATTGGATTGCCTATTTTTCAAGAATCATCTTGAAATCGCAGTCCGAATTCATCCAAACTGTGGCGTTTTCTTTGAAAAAGGCCAGGTTTTTCGATGCCCAAAAGGGAAGTTTGAACGAACGCCAACTCAAAGTTGTCAGCCGAATGCTGGAAGAAGGCGAAAACGGGTTTGTTGGTGGCATGAACGCCCGAAAATACCAAGCCATCGCCAAGACATCGAAAGCCACCGCCACCCGAGATCTGCAGGATTTGGTGGAAAGAAAGGTTTTGGTGGCAGCGGGCGGCGGGCGCAGCACCAATTATCAAGTTATATTGTAGCAACATCACTGTTAGTCTGTTAGTCGTTAGTCGGTTAGTCGTTAG
>JBMOHO010000403.1:0-2794 GCA_049317805.1 Saprospiraceae bacterium | reverse complement strand
GGTTTTACGGTTTTGCGGTTTTGCGGTTTTGCGGTTTTGCGGTTTTGCGGTTTAAATTTTTTTAATTTTTAATTTTTTTAAATTTTAAATGCACAATGTTCAATTAAAAAAAACTGCCCTACGGCTTACTCCACGGCGCGGTCGGTCGCCCACTCCCTCCCCTGCACCGCTCCGCCGCCTCCGCGCACTTTGCTCAATCGATAGCCGGAGCGGACAAACCACCTCACTGGGGGGACGCGGCGACGCGGAAACCATCGTTGTTGTCGCGGAAGCCCGGATCGCTGAAGTAGCGGTACGACACGCGGCAGATCCAGGCGCCGTAGAACCAGCTGCCGCCGCGGAGCACGCGGTACGAGCCCTCCTCTGCCCCGGTCGGATCATGTACCGGCTCTTCCGGATAATTTCCAAACCAGTCGGCGCACCACTCGTACACGTTTCCGCTCATGTCGTACAGGAACAATTGATTTGGATTTTTACCCCGGACCGGATGCGTGCGGCCATTATTCTGATTGATGCGCTCCATATCCCAGTCGCTATCTTCTCCGTCTATCCAGGCATCGCCCGAATTTTGCCAAAACCAACCCACCTCATTGATCTCCTTGCTGCCCGCGTACTGGAATGCGTCTGCTTGTCCCGATGCGCCACCCCGTGCTGCGTATTCCCATTCGGCCTCTGTGGGCAGGCGATAGCCGTTGGCATGGGGCATGGTTTCCACCAGCCATTTCCGATAATCATTATCGGATTTGTTGTGCGGGTCTTTTTGTTGTTTATCAATCCGATAATACGGATTTAACCCCATTTGGCGGCTCAACCAGATGGCGTATTCTACGGCGTCATACCAACTGATGTTTACGGCAGGGCTTTCTCCGTGTATACCCCAGGAGGGGCGAAACGAGGCGATATTGCGGCCTTCAGCAGCGCAGTACAGGCTGAACTGGTAAAAGGTGACAGGCGTTTCGCCCAGGCGGAAGGCATTTAACGTGACGGCATGGGTCGGTTTTTCATCGGCATATCCGTCTTCACTGCCCATGGTAAACGCGCCTTCGGGTACGTGAATCAGTACCGGGAAATACCGTGGGATGAGGGTTTGTGTATACCGATCCTCGTCAACAAGCAGGAGGAGTTGCTTCACCGCATGGGCATCCGTGTGGCCATTGTGTATGGTTTGTTCAAGCGCCGTCGTCAGGGAGGCTGTCTGGGGCAGGTGGGTAAGCAGTTGTAAGGCTTCCAGGGTTTGGCTGGTATGTTTGCCGGTTTGGCTGAAGAAAAAAGCCGTTTCGCAAATGGCGTGTTGCAGGCGTTCTTGTTTGTGTGCTGATGGCACTTCCCCGTTGAGCACTGCATTTTTGAGGGCGTCCAAGGCGGCGAGGTGTTCGCATTGCGTCAGTCGGGCGACCACTTCTGCGGCTACTGTGTCGAACATCCTGGCGTTTTTGTCGCGCAGTTCGGCGCGGCGGGCATCCACCAGCGCATTGCTGGCTTGAATGCGCCGGTCAATGGCGTCGGGTATGGATTCCATGTACGGACGTCCGGCCTCAATGATGGCCAGGTCCACTTCAGAGAAGTCGGCACCTTCGGTCGGTGCCACATGGCGGCTTTTTACATTCACTAAGTACCAGGCCAGCTGGGCTGCTTTATCGGAGGTTTCGCAGCGCTGGTTGATGAGGGGCGCCAGCGCATCGTGGGTCAGGCGGGTACGGGTTTGTTGTTCTTCGGCTTCTTCGCCCAGCAGAAACAGGTCCTTAAGGGCTTTGATGAGCCGCCTGAAGTCTGGCACATGGCGATAGTATTCCGTTTCGAGTTTGGCGACGGATCGGGTGGTGGCGGTCAGTTCTTTGGTGATGAACTGGCGCAGCACATCTAAGGCCAGGCCATTTTGCACGGCGGTATGCAGCGCCTGGTGGGGTTGTTTGCCCATGGGCGGCGCAGGTGCAGCCGGATCAGGGGAGAAATGCTGGTCGAGTTCGAGGAGTTGCTGGTCGAGCATCTCGGACAAGTTTCGTTTGCTGACCTGTTCGTACAGGCGCTGGTCAAACGGCACAGTAGGGCGAGGTTGGCCGTTGCAGGCCAAGTCCCACATTTTGCGCAGGGTCATTTGCAGCAGGGGCGCTGTTCCGGGCGAAATGACGCCGGGGTCGTTCGGTCGGTGCTCCGGTTGCGGGCACAGGTTGCAGGCTATGAGTTGTGGCAGGTGCTCGTGTATGGTCAAACCGTATTGGGTGTTCCGTTCGGCGTCGCCCGCTACCGCTTCGCGCACACCGAAGTGGGATGGCGGCTCTATGTACAGGGATTTAAAAGGAAGCTCGCAGACGTCTTCCATCAGTTTGATGATGTCTGACAAATATTCTTTTCGAAAACTGATCAACAGTTGGCAGCCAAAACCGTCGGGGCTGTACCAGGCCTCCCGAAGGGCTTCGGCCCATTCGCGGCTTTCGAAGGGCAGGGTTTCGTTGGGATTGGTGAACATTTCCTCCACCTGATCGAGGAGGAGCAGTTTGTAAGGGGCGCCGGTGGCCTGCAGGGCGTTGCGCCCCGTGTGCATGTCGCGTACAAGCCCACGTTCCCGGTTTCGGCGGAGTACCTCTACGGCCCATCCCCGGTGGTGCAGGCGGGGCAACAGTCCGGCTTCGATGAGCGATGATTTGCCTGCACCGGTGGGGCCGTTCAGGAGCAGTATTTTGTCCGGGTGTGCTTCGAGGAGGTCGAGCACTGTCCGAATATCTTTTTTTCGTCCGTAAAACACCCGGGCGTGATGGGTTTGAAAACGGTGGAACCCTAAGAACGGCACATCGGG
>JBMOHO010000402.1:0-2809 GCA_049317805.1 Saprospiraceae bacterium | reverse complement strand
AAACAGCGCCGGCAATTTTGATCCTGCTGTGGCGGGGGTAGGCAATTTTGTGCTCAATTACCAAATCACCGATACCGTGCTGGGTTGCAGTTTCCGCGATTCGCTGGTGGTGGCCGTGCATCCTTTGCCGCAATCCGACTTTGAACCGCCTTTAAATACCTGCATTGGCACGGAAATACAGTTTAAAAACCTCTCCCAAAGCGCATTTGCCTCTGAATGGGACTTCGGCGATGGCAAAACTTCCAGCCTGGAAGCGCCTACGCACACCTACAGCGATACCGGCACGTTTACCGTAAAACTGCGCGTCACCACCGAGTTTGGTTGTACGGATGAAAAAACGCGCACCGTGTTTGTCACCCGCCCGCCGAACGCTTTTTTCACGCCTTCGGCAAATGAAGGTTGTGCGCCGCTTTCGGTGTCTTTTCAAAACCAAAGCAACGGTTATCAGGCCCAATATGCCTGGAAAATCGGCAATTTGCCCGTTGATACCGCTTTTACACCAGCCCCGCTGTTGTTGCCTGGCGGCTCCAAAGACACCTTTTACATCGTCACCCTGACGGCCAAAAACCTGTGCGCGGAAAAAACCTGGACCGATTCTATCCGCGTACGCCCTTTGCCCATTGTGGTATTTGGCACAACAACGGATACCATCTGCACGGGCGGGAAAATCGTTTTTGCCAACACCAGCGCGGGTTTACCCACGGCTTTTTTCTGGGATTTCGGCAATGGCCAGACTTCCACCGATTCGATTCCACAGCCGATGGAGTACAGCACCGATACCTTGTTTAAAACCTATACCATCCGACTGATTGCCACCAATGTGTGCGGCGCAGATACCCTGGAACACGATATTACCGTGCGTCCAGTGGAGGTGCGGGCGTTTTTCAATGTGCCCAATTTGGCCGGTTGTCAGCCTTATACTGCCCAGTTTACGAGTTTTGCGACGCCGGGTGCCCTCATTTCCTGGGATTTTGGCGACGGCAATACTTCCGGTACCAAAAATCCGCAGCATACTTTTCAGGCACCGGGTACGTATTTGGTGGTTCAAAAAGCGGCCGATGGTTGCGGATTCGACAGCACTTCTGCCTTGATTACCGTCCATCCAGCCCCGAAAGTGTCCTTTGATTTCAAAGCCCAATTTTGCCTGAACGACACCTTGCAATTCAACAATACCTCCCCGGATGTGCTTTCGGGTATCGTTTGGGATTTTGGCGATGGTGATTCCTCGTTTTTGTACAGCCCCACCCATGTTTACGACAGTATTGGGACCAAAATGGTGGTACTCACGGGCGTTTCGGCGGCGCATGGCTGCAAAACCACCATCAGCAGTCCGGTGACCATTTTGCCGCTGCCGGATGTGCGGTTCAGTTTTGATACCCCCGATGGTTGCGTGCCCCTGACCGTAAAATTTCAGAACCAATCGAACGCGCCGAGTTATTTCGCCTGGAATTTTGGCGACGGCAATACCTTATCGGGTCCCGCGCCCACGCACACGTACCTGCAGGCGGGACAATTTGAGGTAAAACTAACCGGCATCGACCAGCTGGGTTGCCGCAACGACACCATTTTGCGGTACATCACCGTCCATCCCAAGCCTACCCCGGATTTTGAAATGCAAAAAGAAAGCTTGTGCGGCCTGCCCACCGTGGTGCAATTTGACAACAACAGCACCGATGCGATTGAATATCAATGGACATTCGGTGATTCCAGCGGCGCAACTCCCCTCAACAATCCACAGCACAGTTACACCGCGGCGGGCGATTACACGGTGCGGCTCACGGCCCTGAATGCCTTTGGCTGCCGCGATACCACCGAAAAAATGCTCAGCGCCTTCGCCCAACCTGTGGCCGATTTCGCCTGGGACCCTGAAAAAGGCTGCGCACCGCTGACCGTCAACTTTGAAAACCTGTCGACCAACAACACCGACGCTACCTGGATTTTTTCCGATGGCGGCCAGTCGGTTTCCGTACCCGCCACCACCCACACGTTTTACAATGCCGGCAAATTTGGCGCAACCCTGATCGTCAGCCACCGCCAGGTGTGTTTCGATACCATCACGCTGCCCAACATCATCGAGGTGTATCCGCGCCCGAGCGCCAATTTCTCCTTTTTGGAAATTCCGACCGACCCGCCATCCGGGCAATTTGCCTTCACCGACCTTTCCCTGGATGCCGTGCGCTGGTTGTGGACCTTTGGCGATGGCGATTCATCGGAAGTACAAAACCCGACGCACCGGTATTATTCCAAAGGGGTAAAATGGGTAAAACTCACGGTTTTTGGCAAAAATGGTTGTCCAAACGACACCCTTTTGCCCATTTATCCGGAAGCGATGCACCATATCTTCATCCCGAACGCCTTCACGCCGGGCCTGGAAAACGGGGAGGCGGCTTTGTTTCAGCCCAAAGGCGTGGGTTTGCGTGAATTTAATGTAGCCGTTTATTCCAGTTATGGCCAGTTGTTATGGTCGTCGGACAGCGATGCCCTGCAAAACGGCCAGCCGGGCAAGGGTTGGGACGGCCGCTACAAAGGCGTTTTGATGCCGCAGGATGTGTATACCTGGGAGGTGAAACGCGCGATTTTTGAAGATGGCACGAGTTGGGGCGGAAAACGGGTGGGGTCGGTTACGTTGATCCGGTAATTGTCGCGTAGGGGCGGGTCGCGACCCGCCCGTACACGCGCGATGGGCCGATGTGTGTCAGGACCCGCCCGTGCACGCGCGATCGGTCGGCCCATATATCCCCGGCATTTAGGGTATTTTGCGATGATATATTGTTTGTTTGGAAGGTTGTGTGGGCCGGTTTAGCAATGA
>JBMOHO010000401.1:0-2824 GCA_049317805.1 Saprospiraceae bacterium | reverse complement strand
GCCTTAGTGGTAAAACAAACCTTAGTGGTAAAAACAAACCTCAGTGGTAAAAAACAATAAACAGCACATTATTACCCACACATCCTCCAAACTTCCCATTTTTGTGCCCTGCACTCCCCCCACCCCACCATGATCAAACGCCTGCTCCTGTTGTTGCTGCCGGCCTGCGCCAGCCACCTCGCCGCCCAAACACCCTGCCCGCCGCCCGATTGCGCCTGCCTCGTGCAAGCCGCCGAAAGCGCCGCTCAGGACAAAGACTACGTGAACGCCATACGGCAATACAACGCCGCCGCCGCCTGCGACCCCGCCCGCACCCTGGAGTTCAACGCCCGCATAGAAGCGCTCTTCCAACAAATAGACGCCCTGCGCATAGACGCCGAACGCCAGCGCGAAGCCGCCCGCCAAACCCAGGCAGGCGTAGACGCCGCCAGCCGCCGCGCCGCCCTGAACGCCGCCGACATGCAAAAACAAAGCACCGAAGCCGCTAAACTGCGCACAATAGCCGACTCCTTAGCCGTAGTGGCCAAAAACAAGTGGAATATTGCCGTGGAGAAGCAAGCTGCTGCCGAAGCTGAAGCCACGCGCACCCAACAAGCCTTAGCCGCCCTGCAAGTGGTGTTTGGCGACATCACCGACATATACCTCCAGCAAGCCACCGACTCCATAGACGCCCTGCGCTACGACGCCGCCATGAACCTCGCCGCCGAAGCAGCTTTCCTGCACGTGCCCGACAGACTGCCCGCCGTGGGCGCGCGCTGCTTCGGGCTGGCCTACGTGTTCAACGAAACCGGCGAAAAAAACCGCCTGCCCACCCTGATCGACTCCCTGCGCGCCTGGAACCCCGCGCTGCCCCCCCGGCCCGATGCGGCGGGAGATGGCCGGACTGCTGTGCGCGCCTGGCTTTCGGACGCCGACAACGCAGCTTATACAGCGCTGGAGCAGCGGTACTACCCGGTTATGGTTCAGGTGGAGAGCGGGACGTTTGGGATGGGAACCGATGAAAAAGACAAGGATAACTTAGTCAAAGAGTTTCTTGACCAAACCAAAGGTATATTTGATCAAAAGCAAGCTGAAGAAATTATAGGCCGCGAACTTCCACGACACGAGGTAACCCTCGATCCATATCAATTGGCCCAAACCGAAACCACCTGGTACCAATACGGTGTGTACTGCCTTGCAAAAAACCTGCCCTTGCCGGCATCGCCCTCCTGGGGCATCCACGGCGACCATCCGGTGGTAAACGTCAGTTGGGAAGATGCGCAGGGGTACCTCGCCTGGCTCAACGCACAAACCGGCGGCGGCCACCGCCTGCCCACCGAGGCGGAGTGGGAATACGCCGCCAAAGGCGGACAGGAAGGCTCGAAGGACAATTTCCGGTACGCCGGTGGAAACGAACTGGACGAATTGGGTTGGTACGATCAAAATTCCGAAAGTAAAACGCACCCGGTGGGGCAAAAACGACCCAACCAATTGGACCTGTACGACATGAGCGGCAACGTGTTGGAGTGGTGCGCCGACTGGTATGGGCCTTATGAACCGGGGCCGCAAAAAAATCCGAAAGGGCCTGCGGAAGGTGAAGTCGCCGTTCTTCGGGGCGGGTCTTGGGGCGGCAATGATTTCAGTTGTCGTTCGGCCGTCCGCGGCTGGTATAGGCCAGGGCTCAGGAACGGCGACTATGGTTTCCGCTCTGCCAGGGCTGGGCGTTAACCTATTGTCCTGTTACACTTTTACACTTTGGTTTTTTTCTTTTTTCTTTTCTTTTTTTGATTGGCGCGAAGCGCCGAAAATTTTTTTTTGAAATAATGTATTACCTCGGCATTACAGCCGTTTTCTGTTCACCGGCGGTTTGCTTTTTTTGTCTTGCCAGATGCCGAAGATCTCCCAGGTAAGCATCCGCCGGAGCCTACGGGTATCGGCGCGCAGGGCATGGCCTTCCCAGCCGCGCAGGCCAAGGAAGAATTCCTTCAGGGAAATTTTTTTGTCGCGCAAGAGCCTCAACTTTTTTTTGGTGCGCTGGCGAAAACGACGCACATTGGCCGAAGGCAACAGGATAAAATCCGGGAACACCCGGTACCCCAGAAAGGTGATGCCCTCCGACGTGTGGTGAATCCTGCTTTTGTTGGGGTGGAGTATCAGGCGATAATCGCATAAAAACGATTCTATGGCGGACTTCCAGACATGGAGCTGCGCTTTATCGTCGCTGAGCAGCACAAAATCGTCGACATAACGCACGTATGCTTTGCAGCGCAGCGTTTCCTTGATGAAGTGATCCATGCGGTTGAGGTAAAAGTTGCCCCACAACTGGCTGGTGAGGTTGCCGATAGGAAGCCCGTGTCGGCGTTGATGGGGCGTAAAAAGATCATCGCCCGGAAAATACACAATGTGTTCCTCCTGCGGATTGCTGTTGTCAATGATCTGCTCAATCAACGCGAGTGTTTTGCGGCAACCGATTTTGCGTCGGATGTCGCGTTTGAGGATTTCATGGTCTATGCTGGGGAAAAATTTGCGCACATCGCATTTCAAAACGTAGGGGTAGCGGCGGCAGTATTGCCGGTATTTGGCCATGGCGGCATGGCTGCCCATGCCTTTTCGATTGGCATAGGTATCATTGGTCATTGAGCTCTCCAATATCGGGGCTATCAAGTTGCACAAAGCGTGATGTACCACCCGGTCTCGGTAAGGGGCTGCGCTGATCATGCGCGGCTTGGGGTCAAGGATGTGAAAACTGCGGTAGTTGCCGGGTCGGTAGGAGCCGTCCGTCAGTTCGCGCTGCAGGGCAAACAAATTGGGCTCCAGATCCACGTGGAAGCGGGCCACATTGGAT
>JBMOHO010000400.1:0-2863 GCA_049317805.1 Saprospiraceae bacterium | reverse complement strand
TGACGTCTCCTACTTTAATCGCTACAAAGTCTTCTTCCAGGCGGTTGCCGCTGAGACTGAGGATCGATTTAAACTCCGGGAAGTTGGTTAGGAACGGCTGCATGGGATCGGGAAACACGAATGCTTTGTCGACAAACCGCCAACTGGTGTTGCTGCCCAACTCGATGGTGATGCCGAGGATGAGGCGCCGCAATTCTACAATGTCGAAATTGGTAATGGATTCGCTGTTGTTCGCATCGGCTGCAATCATTTTGTACGGACTGTCCAGGGTGTCGATGCCCAGGATGTGGCGGCTGATCAATACCAGGTCGTACGTGGATACCCCGTTTAAGTGGTTGTCGTCTTTCAAAGGGGTGACGGTTGCGTTGGACGACAAGGGGATCGCGTTGAACAGGTATTTGCCACTGGTGCCGGTCAGGTTACTGAACGTGAAACTCGGAATGGCGTTGCCGGTGCCGGTAATTTCCACACTACCCTCTTCGAGGCCGTTGGCGGTTTCCGTAAGCAGGAAACCTGCTACTTTGGCGCTGTTGGAATCGCTCGGACACACCCCGTCATTGTCTTGAATGATGATGTAGGTTTCACAGTATCCTGCGTTGCCGGCTTTGTCGACCGACCATAATTCCACGATTTGGGTGCCAAGTTCGGTACAACTGTAGGATACGCTGGTTTGTGGCGTGCCATCCGGGTTGTACGGGAATCCGGTGTCGGTGCCTTTTTTGCGGATGCCGGCTACCAATTGCGCGACCGGCGTGCAATTGTCTTCGGTGTATTGCAAGAAGTCGCTGGCCCACAAGGTTTGGGAAATGCCGACCGCGCCTAAGTTGGTGGTCAGGCCGTTCAGACAAACAACGGTGGGTGCTTTTCCGTCTTTTACCTCAAAACTGTATTCGCAGGTTTTTTCGTTGCCACAACCATCTTCCACAATCCACAAAATGCGGTGTTTGCCGTAAGGCAGTTCGGGCACCACATAGGTGTTCTGGTTTGCCTGGGTGTTCCAGCGCACCCGACCTATCCGGGTATTGCCTGCTACCACGGTTTCGAGGGCAAATCCGTATTTGAAGTTGGCTGCGCCCGGGCGTTGGTCAAAGGCACGCAGGGTGCCGCCGCTGTAGTTCGGATTACCCGCATTGCCAAAGGGCACTTTATTCCATCCCAGGCCACCCAAGCCGGTCTGATCGCTGCTGATGACGGTTTCCTGTACGTTGTCGTTGTCCAGATCCAAAAACAGCAGGTAGCTGATTTTCAGGTCCGAACCGGAACAGGAGTCGATGGCCGTGATGCTCAGGTCGGTCGGACCTTCGCACAAGTCATGGATGCCCAGGGCATTGTCCCACCAGTAGGTTTCGTTCCAATGGTACTTTTCGTTGACCGTCTGATCGGCAAACACCACCGTGCTATCGGGGCAATTGCTGATGGCCGGATCCTGTCCGTCCTGTACCTTGATGATTTGCACATACTGGTAACCATTCACATTGGCTGTCCAGAAACTGGAGAAATCGGTCGATGTTGGGTCGGTGGACAGCAGTTTGACCACCGTGGGTGCCCAGGGTGCAGGCGTACCGGCAGGCGACACGATGGGGCCAGGCAGGTTTTGACTGCTCGTGCTGTTGCTGTTTGGATTCGGGTTCGGAACGATGGTGTACGGCAAATTAGCATTGTATGTACACCAGTTGATGATTTTCCAGGTCCGCTGAATCTCAAAGCAGGCGTCGGGCACGACGGTAAATATTTGATCTTCAAAGGTGATTCCCAGGGCTTCGCAGTCTTTTCCGACAAACGTTGGCTTGCCGAAATCGCCGGTGCCATCGCAGGAGGTAACGATTACGTCGTTCGGGAACTTCACATAATAATCCTGTTCGTAGTTGACCACAATGCGCTGGGTACATTGGCTGCTGTTGCCGCCGCAGTCGAAGGCCCTGAAAGTACGGGTGATGGTGCCTTTATTACACAGGGAATCGAAGAGGCTCAGATTGAGGGTTTGGCTCAACCCGATTTGTCCCTGGAACACCTTGGTGGAATCGAGGCAACAGTTGTCGAGGATTTCGGGCAAACCGTACGCAGTCAAAGACGGATCAAAGTTTTCGCAGGAAACCGTCACATTGGCCGGCGCGTTGCAAGTTGGTTTGATTTTATCCTCCACAAATACGGTTACCATACAATCGTTGAAATGGCCTTCATAGTCGTCGGGGTCCACACTGCCGTCTGGCACATCTACGTCGTACACCCGGAACTGCACCAACACGCTGTCTCCAATGTCATCGCAGCAGAAGGTGATGGTGGGTTCGAACTGGTCATTGGACTGGCAGGCGCTGCTCAACATGGGCCGCACCCGGAACTCAATCGGATGGCAATAGTCTTTACTGCCATCATCGAACGTAGCCGCATCAATGACTGCTATTCCATCATTTCCAAGGCCGACCTGGGTAAAGGCGTCACAAGTGGAAACGGGCGGTACCAAATCCTCCACGGTGAGCAAGAATTCACAACTCGACAGGTTGGCACAATTATCCGAAGCCGAATATTTCACGGTATACGTATTGCCTTCTGGCAAACACTGGGTAAACGCAAATACCGCCAGGGTATCCGGCTTCCAGTAGTTGTTGCCGGGGAAATCGCTGTACGTACCCGGTATGGTGAAGGTCGTGATGTTTCCAGAGGAAGGATCTACACCGGTCACCCGCGCTTCGAGGTTGATGATTTGCGAACAACCTTCCGAAATCACCACATCGGGTAACGGCGCGGTTGCACAACAAGTAAACGGATCGGTCGATACGGTGATGTTGCCCGGACAGGTAAATACCGGACCGCCGAAGTCTTTCACCCGAATGCGTTGCAGGTATTCGATCGGGTTGCCCGGACC
>JBMOHO010000399.1:0-2873 GCA_049317805.1 Saprospiraceae bacterium | reverse complement strand
AAAGAAGCGGGTATAGGCATTGATAATCAACACGGTGAGGAACCCGCGCAGATTGCCGATAAACCGCTCATGCAACTGCTTTCTAAGGAGCAAACCGGCATCAGCTTCCAAAACCGCATCATTGAATCGCACGAAAACAACATCACCAACAACATCAATATTTACAACGGCGGCGGTTTGGCTGTACTCGACATCAACAACGATCAGCTGCCCGATATTTACTTCATCAGCGCCGACGGCCCCAATGCGCTGTACCTCAACAAGGGCAATATGCAGTTTGAAGACATCACCGAATCGGCAGGCGTCGCTTCTGGTAATGGCTTCGAAACAGCCGCCACCGCCGTGGACATCAACGCCGACGGCCTGCTCGACATCTACGTGTGCGTTGCCGGCCCCGAAGCCGTGGAAAAACGCCGCAACAAACTCTTCGTCAACAACGGCAACCTTACGTTCACCGAAAAAGCAGCCGAATTTGGCATCGACGACATGAGCGCCTCCACCGGCGCCAACTTTTTTGATTATGACAACGACGGCGACCTCGACCTCTACCTCCTCAACTACCCTACCGAAAAAAATTACACCAATAAAGTAGAGGCCAAACTCGGCGACGACGATGAGTACCACCCCTACCTGGAACCGCGTGACCCTTACGATTCTGACCGACTGTACCGAAACGACGGCGGCAAATTCACCGATGTGTCGCAAAAAGCCGGCATTTGGAACCTGAAATACGGCCTGAGCGTGTCGGTTTCTGATTTCAACTACGATGGCTACCCCGATGTGTACATCGGCAGCGACTTTATCCAGCCCGACAAGTTGTACATCAACAACAGAAACGGCACGTTTACCGACCATTTAGGCGATTATTTCCGGCATTGCTCTCAAAATACCATGGGTGCCGACCTGTCGGACTTTGACAACGACGGGCTCATCGATGTGTTTGCCCTCGACATGCTGCCGGCCAAAAACAGGCGACAGAAACTCACGCAAACCACCTTGTCGCAAAGCCAGTACATCAATGTGACCAACAACGGCTATTTCGAGCCGGTGGTCCGCAACGTCCTCCAGCACAACAATGGCAACGGCACGTTTAGTGACATCGGCTGCATCACCGGTTTGTACAAAACAGACTGGTCGTGGAGCGGCTTGTTTTTCGACATGGACAACGACGGCCTGCGCGACGTGCACGTGACCAACGGTTATCGGCGTGAAGTGATCAACAAGGATTTCTTCAATTTCGTGGTGCCTGAGCTGCAAAAAGAGACCAGTACCGGCAAAAAACTGTTTGAAGTATACCCCGATATCAAGGACTTTCTCAAAAGAATTCCTTCCTATAAACTTTGCAACTTTGTTTTCCAGAACAACGACAACTGGAAGTTCGAAAACAAGAGCGGCAAATGGATGAGCATGCTGCCTTCCTGGTCTTGCGGCTCTGCATGGGCTGATTTTGACGCCGACGGCGACCTCGACCTGGTGGTCAACAACCTGGAAGATCCCGCTTTTGTGTACCAAAACCTGGCCCGGCAGGAATCCGCTCAACACTACCTCCAAGTCAAACTCCAGGGCAAGTCACCCAACCTGTTTGCCGTAGGCGCTACCGTGCGCATTGAGTACAACGGTGGCCAGATTCAATATTACGAAAACTACCCTACCCGGGGTATTTTCTCCTCCGTGGAACACCTGGTGCATTTTGGCCTCGGGGATGTTGCCACTGTAGATCGTGTGCTGGTGCGCTGGCCCGACGGCAAAACCCAGGAACTAACACAAGTGCCAACCAATCAACGCCTTACACTCAAACAAACCGACGCGACCGGAGCGTATGCCGCCACCATTGCGCCCTTGCCAAAGGCTAATCCGCTGTTTGAAGACATCAGCAAACGCAGCGGCATCCGATACCAGCACAAGGAAAACGAGTTCAGCGATTTTGAGCAATTTCCGCTCCTGCCCTGGAGCTATTCAGACTTGAGCCCGCTGATGGCCGTGGGCGATGTGAACGGCGACAAACTCGACGATGTGTTCATCGGAAACAGTTTTGACCAACCGGCCGGACTCTATGCCCAACAACCCAACGGCACTTTTACCCTGCTTTCGGCTGCCATGTGGGAGCAGGACAAGGCCTTTGAAGACCACGGCGCGATGTTTTTTGACGCCGATGTGGATGGCGACCTCGACTTGCTGGTAATTAGTGGCGGCGCAGAAGCCAAACCCGAACTGGCCCAGTTGGCCTGGACAAACCGCCTGTACATCAACATGGACGGCAAGGGCTCCTTTGGCAAAGCCCAGGGCGCATTGCCAGACTTTGGCGGCAACGTCGGTTTGCGGGCCGCCGCTTATGACTATGATAACGATGGCGACCCAGACCTTTTCTGCGGCGGGCGCATCCTTCCGGGCGGCTGGCCGCGCACGCCGCGCAGTGTTGTGCTGCGCAACGACCGCACCCACTTTACCGATGTAACGCTTGAAGTGGCACCGGATTTTGAGTACTGTGGCATGGTCACTGACCTTGCCTGGAGCAACATAGACGCCGATCCTGAACCCGAATTAATTGCAGCAGGCGAATGGATGCCCATTACCATTTTCGACAGGCAAAACGGCAAATACGTAAACACCACTGCCTCCAGGGGACTCGACAAGTCCAATGGACTTTGGTACCGCCTGCACCTTGCCGATCTGGACGGCGACGGCGACCAGGACATTGTGGGCGGCAACCTCGGCTTAAATACCCGGCTGACGGCGTCGGCCGACGGACCCTTGCGCTGCTACGTCAAGGATTTTGACGGAAACGGCGTGATTGAGCCCGTTATGTCCTATTTTGAAGACGGAAAAGAGTACCCGCTTTACCAAAAAGAGGTGTTGCAACGCGAAATGCCGGT
>JBMOHO010000398.1:0-2919 GCA_049317805.1 Saprospiraceae bacterium | reverse complement strand
AGCGCCCTTCAACGATGTGCCCATTTTGTTCATCTCTGTGTTGGAAAAACAACGCATCTTTCAGGCCATTGAAGCGGCCATGGAGGTGTATGAAAACCGGGCGCGCCGGATCAAAACCTCTGAGCTGAACGACACTTTTTTGCCCATCATAGAACAAACGCCGCCGCCGTCGGTCAAAGGCCGGTATCCAAAGTTCAAATATGTCACCCAGTTGCCAACCCCATACCCCTCTTTTGCATTCTTTGTAAACAACCCCAACTGGGTGCGCGAGTCGTACGTTCAGTTTTTGGAAAACAAGCTGCGCCAAACCTACAATTTCACGGGCGTGCCCATTGAAGTATACATGCGGTCTAAAACGTAAAGCCCGCGCGCGCTTTTTGATCATGTACCAGCACATAAACACAACACTATGAATCGATTATTGCTGATAGCGCTGATGGCAGCGGCTTTTTGGGGTTGCAACAAAACAGAACAGGTACCGGCTTACGTGCGGGTAGAGCCTTTTGTGGTGGACGAGCCCGGCGGCGCGGCCGAACATGCGTTTACGGAAGGATGGTTTTTTGCCAGCACCAGTTTTTTGGGTGCTTATACCCTTCCGGGCGATGTGCCGGTGCTGCTGGAAGGCAGTCAAAAAATCGAAGTGTTTCCCGGTGTGAAGGAAAACGGCATAGCCCTCACGCCGAACATTTACCCGATGATGCAATGGCACATTGAAACCAAAACCCTGACCCCGGGCAGTACCACCACCGTGACGCCCAGGGTCAGTTACCTGCCAGAGGTGTCCTTTGCCTGGAGCCCTGCACGCGGGAGCTTCGACAGCGTTTCCAGCGTGGTGGTGGAGAATCGCGACAACGACCAGGTCTACAATTACGTCATTTCCACAGTTGATGGATTCAGCGGAAAATACCTGGAACTGAAAGCCGACACAGCCCACCCGCTCATGGAAGTGTTGTTTGAAGCCGCCAAAGACCTGCCCACGGTGCAAGAGCGGCAAACCTGGCTGGAAGTGCATTACCAGAATGAATTGCCCATGCAGTTGTTTTTGCTTGGCCAAACGCCTGGCGAAAGCGATGAATCTATTCCGGTGTTTCTGTTTAACCCTTCGTCAAACTGGAATAAACTGTATCTGAATTTGACCGATTACCTCGTTTTTCGTCCACATGACAGCTATCGGCTGTTTCTGCGGTTGAACATAACCGATCAAACAACACGGGTATCCGGGAAAGCCCGGGTAGACAACGTGCGTATTGTGCATTTCTGAACTGATGTCTCGAGCACTTCGACAACGACATACTTTTTTTTACGGCTGCGCAGATTTTTTGATGGCGCTCCTGGCCTGGGCGCTGTTTTTCCTGTATCGCAAACAGGCGGAGGGTGAAGCGCCCGGGGTTTCGGTGTTTGCTGACCCTAATTTTGTATTGGGTATCCTGTTTATTCCGCTCGGATGGGTGCTGTTGTACAGCATTTTTGAGCATTATACCGACATATACCGGCAGTCGCGCCTGCGCACCCTCACCCGCACTTTTTTCCTGGGTTTTCTGGGGGTGTTGTTTTTGTTTTTTACCCTGATCCTGGATGACGTGGTGCGCAATTACCACAATTACTACCGTTCGTTTTTGGTCTTGTTTGCCTTGCATTTCAGCCTCACCGCCATCAGCCGCATGGTACTGCTTACCAGGGCCAGCAGGCGACTCAAAACCGGCGCCATCACGTTCAATACCCTGCTCATTGGCGGCGATCAAAATGCGCTGGAGTTGTTTCAGGACATTGCCACCCGTCCCAAAGGCCTTGGATACCGGTTTTTAGGATTCATAGACACCAATGGCGGCAAAGAACAGGTCTTGGAAAAACATTTGCCGCGCCTGGGAAAACTTCCGGATCTGGCCAGCATCATCGAGCAATACCATGTGGAAGACGTGATCATTGCTGTGGAAACCTCCGAGCACAACTCTGTTCGCGGCATCCTGAGCACTTTATTCGATTTTGGCGACCGCTTGCTCGTGAAAATCATACCGGACATGTACGACATCCTCCTGGGAAGCGTGCAAATGAACCACGTATTTGGGGCAGTACTCATCGAAATCCGCCAGGACCTCATGCCGCGCTGGCAACGGGTGCTCAAACGCGCCATTGATGTGCTGGTGAGTGCGCTGGCCTTGTTCATCCTTAGCCCGCTGTATGCATACATCGCGTTGAGGGTACGGCTTTCTTCAGCCGGACCCATTTTTTACCACCAGGAACGCATCGGATTCCAGGGCAAACCGTTCTACATCCACAAATTCCGGTCGATGTACATCGATGCCGAGCGCATGGGGCCTCAGCTGTCTACCGACAACGACCCGCGTTGCACCCCCTGGGGCGTCACCATGCGGAAATACCGGCTGGACGAGCTGCCCAACTTCTGGAACGTCGTGAAAGGAGAGATGTCGCTCGTAGGCCCCCGTCCGGAGCGCCGGCATTTCATCGACCAGATTGTGGAGCACAATCCGCACTACAAACAACTCCTCAAGGTGCGTCCGGGCATTACTTCCTGGGGACAGGTGAAGTACGGGTATGCTTCCAACCTTGGGGAAATGCTCCAGCGCCTCAAATTTGATTTGCTGTATATTGAGAATATGTCTTTGGCTTTGGACTTTAAAATCCTGTTTTATACGCTTTTGGTGTTGTTGCAGGGGAGGGGAAAGTAGTGGGGGAGGGGTTTTCGCCTTCGGTGGTTTTTTTTACCAGAGAGTAGGGGGATGTTTTTGCCGCCTTCGGCGTGTTTTTTTGACCACAGAGGAGGGGAGGTTAAGGGAGGTTTGACACGCTTCGCGTGTTTTTTTGACCACAGAGGAGGGGAGGTTAAGGGAGGTTTGACACGCTTCGCGTGTTTTTTTGACCACAGAGGAGGGGAGGTTAAGGGAGGTTTGACACGCTTCG
>JBMOHO010000397.1:0-2952 GCA_049317805.1 Saprospiraceae bacterium | reverse complement strand
AGAGCATCTGACTACGGATCAGAAGGTTAGAGGTTCGAGTCCTCTCGGAGTCACCGATATAATTCGCTCAGCGTGTGTGCGTTTTCCCTGATGCACACACGCTTTTGTAAACTGAACATTGATCCCTTCACCGGGAAATAAAAGGACAACATCATGTCAAAAGTATGTGATTTGACGGGTAAGCGGCCGATTAGCGGCAATTATGTTTCGCACTCGAACCATAAAACAAAACGCCGTTTTTTCCCAAACCTGCAAAAGAAGAAGTTCTTTATGCCGGAAACCGGCGAGTGGGTCACGCTGAAAGTCAGCGCGGCGGCCATCCGCAACATCAACAAGCTTGGCTTGTACACTTATTTGAAAAAACTCGAGAAAAAGGGCGAAATCATCATCAGCGAAGATTAAGCTACCCTTTACGCTTGAGCACCACATTCATTCCCAGCGAGCGCACATAAATCATGGCAAAAAAAGCAAAAGGCAACCGCCTCCTGATCACCCTGGAATGCACAGAGCATAAAACCAGCGGCCTGCCCGGCACTTCTCGTTACGTGACGCAGAAAAACCGTAAAAACACGCCTGAACGCATTGAACTCAAAAAGTACAATCCGATCATGCGTAAAATGACCATCCACCGCGAAATCAAGTAATTTCGCACCATATTTAACGCCCAAAACAAAAGGTAATGGCTAAAAAGGTTTCTAAAAACGCCCGGGTTGCCCAACGTGCCGCCAATGCCGGTTCGGGTAAAGACCATGTCAAAGTGGTTAAAGCCGTGAAAGACCCCGTCACTGGCAAGTATTCTTACAAGCAAATGATTGTCCACAAGGATAAAGTGAAAGATTTTTTCACCGACGTGAAGTAATCTTTTTGCTCTTTTTGCCACGAAGACAGCATAAGTCCCAAAAGGGGCGCCAGGATGTATTTCCTGGCGCCCCTTTTTGTTTTTGTTTTACCGGACAAGCAACACTACTCCGGCAACCACATGACTTTCAGGTTTGTCTGTACCCCCGCTCCTCCGTATATGCTGCACCAGTACAGACCTGCTGACCCGAATGCCGATGCCGGAATCTGCAGAGCGCCGGCACCCGCTACGTCTCCACGCCACATTAACCGTCCGCCCGCATCATACACCTGTAACCGGTACGCACCCTGCGGCAACCCGTATACAAAAACCTGGCTGCCCCGGGCCGGATTGGGCTGTATGTATACATTTGCAGCCTGTCTTTCCGGATTGCCCGTTTCCAACAAGTAAACCGCATCGCCCACATAGGCTTCCGATCTAAAAACGTCGGCAGGTGCCAGGCGTATGGCGTCTATTGCGTCAACATCTTGCAGCACCCTCACTTGCAAAGCAAACAAGGCATCGTCGCCCTCCAGGGTTTCAGTACGCTCATAACTCAACAGCCTCAATAAACCATTGGCGTCTACGCGCCAGTTTTCCTCCGGAAGACCTTCAACGTCAAGCAATTCGATCGATTCCGGGTTTATCGACAAAGCCATTTGCCAGCCGGAACAGTCTTGTAGCGGCATGCGAACCGGAATGCGCAACCGCTCGCCAGCTTTCCACCGTCCATCTCCCACAAAAATCGGACAGGAGCGCTCTTCGCGCGTAGTTGCATCGGGTTGAAGGGAGGCCGAGCGGTTCACGTCGCCCATTTTGATGCCGACAAAATGGAGTCCGGAGACCGTTTTGTTTTCCTGGACATTGGTAAAAGCCACCTGATGGGTGTCGCGCAACGCGGTAAACTTGCTCAGGTCGGCAGGATCGGCAGCGGGTATTACAAAACGCCACGAAGGTGCCAACGGAAAGGTGTCGTTGATGCCTAAAATAAGTTTTCGAATTTCTACGATGTCAAATGTGGTCACCGAACCGCTCAGGTTTACGTCGGCAGCCACCATCTGGTATACGCTGTTGAATGGTTTAATGCCCAGAATATGCTGACTGATGTTGACCATATCAAAAGTGGATACCCCGTTGAGGTATGCGTCAATGCGGCTTGCCCAAACGTCCATGGCGTAACTGCCGCCAAGTGGCAGGGCGCCGATGGTGTCCGCATAACAGGAATCGGTCTGGTTGTACACGGCGGATAAATCCAGGTCGGGCGATACGCCAGCCGTCGAACGCAGTCGCCTGCGCACGCGGTATTGATTGAGTTTGAATCCGCCAGCCGAACGCGCGCAACCGTTCAGGTAAATGTCTGCCGATTCTTTGCATAAACACCCGCCCGCATTGGGCTGTAGAATAACGTACACGTTGCACTGGCTGCTGAGTCCCCCGGCATCGCGGCTCCATACTTCAATTTCGTTAAAACCCTGGTCGCATTCCAAAAAAGAAACCGTATCGGAGGGTGGAAATCCGGAACCCATGCCAGCCACGCGGATGCCGTAGGTCAACTGGTTATTGGGCGTGCAATTGTCCGATACATTGAGCAAAAATTGTTGCGCATTAAACTTTTCATTACACAACGGCGGGTCGATGCTTTGGGTCAGGCCGCTGACACAGATCATGGCTGGCGGCTGGCAGTCGCGTATGGTAAACAGATAGGAACAAGTGGTGGCGTTGCCGCAGTTGTCAGACGCCCGCCAGGTGATCCGGTGCGTTCCGGCCGGAAAACTGCCTGTGCAGGTGTCGTTGTTGATCGTTTGATCAATGATGCCGTTGTTCCCCAGATCAATGCGGCACAGGTAATTGATTGTGCCGCCGGCGCACACGGTGCCCGCCTTTTCAGTCATCAGCACGTTGCCCGCGCCACAAGCGCCTGCGTTAAAACAAAATTGTTTGTCAGAACAAGCGGTCGTCCAAAAAATAGACTGCGCGCCAAGGCTTGCCGATGCCAATAGACAAGCCACTAACAGATGCGTTTTCATAAAAAAGAACATTTAGGGCGGAATATCAAAACGGATTATCAGGCTTAGATGTCTTTCTTGTACAAAGGTAGTTTGTTTGTTTATTTG
>JBMOHO010000396.1:0-2954 GCA_049317805.1 Saprospiraceae bacterium | reverse complement strand
CATGACCCTTGGCGAACTAATTGATTCCGTGGGCGACAACCCGCTGCCCGCGTTGGGGTATTTTCTGGCGATTCCGTTTACAGCCTTGCTGGCTGGCTGGTTAGGCCGTGGCGAAGGCGAACAGACGCCCTGGAAGTATCTGTATGCCGTGTTGGTATACGCCGTGTGCATACCGGGCATATTTGCGGTGGCCCTGAGCGTGTACCAGTTCATGTTTGGCCGCAGGGACATCCTGAACGCCGACGTACTGGCGCAGGTGTTGCCCATCGGGTCTATGCTGCTTACGCTGGGCATCATTGGGCGCAACGTGTCGTTTTCGGCCATACCGGGCTTCGGACGCTTGTCGGGCCTCATGATGATGATCGGCGCCATATTCGTGCTCATGTACTTCCTCGACCGCTTGCACATTGTGGCATTTGTGCGCTTACCGGTGGAGGTGTTGCTGGTGGTGGTGGTGGGCGCATTGCTCCTGCTGCGCTTCGCTTTTGGCCGATTAATGGCTTGATGTTCAAAACCTTGTATGGATCCTGATCGACAACATTGGTTGTTTCTTTTTGCGCTCATTTGCCTGGGCATGGCATCTTGCGGCCCCCATGCCGATGACCGGCCGCAGGTGTTCACCCGCGACGATGCAGCCGTGGAATTAGTGAAAACGGTGGAAATACTGTACTCCGACAGCGCCCGCGTACGGGTGCGCGTCCTGGCGCCGCTGTTGCTCAACATTGCCGAACGGGAGAATCCAAGGCAGGAATTTCCCGAAGGCGTCACCGTTGAATTTCTTGATCCACAGGGTGCCGTCTCCAGCACCCTGACGGCCAAAACGGCTTTTCGGTACCCTGAACTCGGACAAGTGGTAGCCATCGATAGCGTAGTGGTGCACACCCGAAAAGATGAGCATCTGGAGACCGAAGAGTTGATCTGGGACGAAAAAACACAAAAAATCCACACGGAAAAATTTGTTAAGGTGGGTAAACCGGGCGAGGTGCTGTACGGTTTTGGACTGGAGGCGGAACAGGATTTTTCGTATTGGCGCATATTGACGCCAAAAGGAAACATAAAATCAGGGCAATTAGACCAGGCATTAGAATAACTTATGGAAAATACGGAATCCCGATTTCGCGGACTGGCCTCGGCCTTGCACATTGGCAGCCACAGCCTGCCGGCTATGATGGTACTCAGCGCCGCCACTGCGCTGGTATGTGCTGCAGTGATGCCTTTCTTGTTTTTTGTGTTTGGCAAAGGGTGGCTGCCGCCCACCATGCTGCTGGTGGCGGTATTTGGCGTGGTGTTGCTGTCGCGCCGCTTGTTGTTTGCCCGCATTTACCACAAGGTGGAAGGCGAGGGCGATGCGGCGTTGCTGGAGTTTTTTGTGCAACAAAACGCCATGGGGCCCCAGGAAGAAGAAGTGTCGGTTGCACTGCTGGAAAATGCCCTGCAACTCAAACAGGTGCGGGTGAACGACTGCATGACGCCCCGACCCGAAATAGTGCACGTAGACGTATCCGAATCTATAGACGACCTGCGTAAACAGTTTATAGAGAGCCGTTTATCTAGAATATTAATTACCGAAGGCGAGCTCGATCAGGTACTCGGTTATGCCCACGTGCAGCAAATGTTTGGCAAACCCGCCAGCATACGCCGCCTGGTGATGCCCATTGCTTTTGTGCCGGAAACGATGCCTGTAGACGAGGTATTGCAGCGTTTCATCAAATCGAGGCGCAGCATTGCCTGCGTAGTCGATGAGTACGGCAGCATTGCCGGTGTGATTACGCTGGAGGATGCGCTGGAACAGTTGTTTGGGGAAATAGACGATGAGCACGACCAGGAAGAATTCATTGAAGCGGCCATCGGTGAACAAGAGTACCTTTTTTCGGGACGGCTCCGCATTGATTACCTGAATGAACGTTATCCCAACCTGCAATTGCCGGAAGGGGACTACCACACCCTCTCCGGGTACCTGTTGGCCGGGGCGCAAACCATCCCGGAACAGGGCGTACAGGTGGAGCTCCACGGCAAAACATTCATCCTCGAGCTGGTCAGCGAACGCAAAATCGAGACGGTGCGCATTCTTTGGTAGCCTGTCTTGTTACTATCCTCCACCCGAGGGTTCGTTGGGCGGATTGCCGTTGCCGCCGCCGGGTTGTTTGAACGGCAACATTTTTTCCATGGTTTCGTCGCGTTTGGGTGGCCCGTCTGTCGGATTGGGCAGATCGGGCTTCGGCGGCTGCCCGCCTGGTGTCGGAATATCGCCTTCGCCGCTGGCCGGCTCACCCAAGGCGGGTTCGACAGTAGTTGGATTCAGGGGCACATAACCGTCGTAAGGGCGGAAATTGTGGCTGCGCAGCGAATCCCAGACGACAGAATCCTGCTGGTAGTAGTAATATTCATCCGGCGGTATGCCGATCCAGTTGGGGCAACTGAACAGGTTCTGTATTTCCGGCTTGAGTTCAGGAAATTTTTCAAACAGCAAGTGCCGCAGGTTTTTGTCGCGGCCTAATTTGCTCCAGAACATACCTACAATCGGCAAAGCCATGGCGGAACCCTGGCCGAGGGACATGCTGCGGAAGCGCACGGCGCGCGTTTCGCCGCCCACCCACGAGCCTGTGACCAGTGTAGGGTTGAAGCAAATGAACCATCCGTCGGCCTGATTTTGGGTGGTACCCGTTTTGCCGACAAAATCGGCGGTGAGGCCGTACCCGGTACGCAAGCGCTCGCCGGTACCCCGATCAATGACGTTTTGCATCATTTTCCGCATCACGGCAGCCTGGTCTGGATTGAGTGCCTGCACATTGGGGCCTAATTTTGGATTTTTGGCCAACTCCTTTTTATAGTCGTACAACACCGTTCCGGAACGGCTCAATACTTTGGTGACGAGCACCGGGTCGGGTCTGACGCCATTGTTGCCAATGGTGCCATTGCTTTCGTCTGCAGCTAAAATGCCTTTACCATCTTGT
>JBMOHO010000395.1:0-2977 GCA_049317805.1 Saprospiraceae bacterium | reverse complement strand
CTGCGGCTATGATGCTTTTGAACGCATCAACAGCCGCAGTTCAGGAGAATTGATTGGTGCAAAGTAAAATTGCATCAGTGCAACACCACTATTTTTTGCACCGATTTGTTGCCCTTGCTGTTGGATGTACTGACCCAATACGTGCCATTGGGCAAGTCGGCACAAGGAATTTGTTCAGTCGATTGATGCCTGAGTGTTTTTTGTATCACGAGGTGGCCAAATTGATCGTGTACACTCAAATCACCTGAAAAAGGTTCTTCAAACACCAATTGGGCAACACTGGACGCCGGATTGGGCGAAACAAACCATTCGCGCAATGGCAATACCTCCGGCTGATCGGTAGACACCATGGCACAAGTCAGGCTTTCCATCATAGCGATGCCTGTTTGGAGGGCCGAATCCAGGATGCTGGCGTACAGAGGATCATTGTAAATGTTTTCGTGTCCACCGCCGGGCACGGTAATCAGTCTGGAAAACACATTGACCAGTTGTGCTTGGGGGTCTATCAAACCACTGCCTTCAAGATAAGCGATGCCAGCCGCCAAACCGGTGTTGTAAAACACCACATCATCAGCAGTACCGTGGTAGCTCACTAATGGGATGTCATTGGCATCAAGCCATTTCGCGCGGTACAGCCCGCCCGACATGTTGAGCATGGCGTCGAATGCGGAGGAGAAGCCCTTGTTGTTGGCAGAACCGGAAGCACCTTCAAAACCGCCGTTGTTGTTGATAATGGTTTGCAAAAAAGCGGGAATGTTGTCGTCTGAACCCATGTAACCGGCGTGCAACGCCGCAATGGATCCCGCAGAAACCCCACCGCCAAAGATGTGCGCGGTATCGCTGCGAAGCAAGTTGGCACCCGATCGATCTTCGCGGACAAACCGAACAGCAGCCTTGAAATCACCCATGGCTTTGAACGCCGCATCCATGATTTTGATGGAATCGGGTAAACCCAGGATGAAAAAAGGATACAAGCGGTATTGAATGGTGACTGCTACATACCCCTGCCGGGCAAGAATCTGGCAAAACGGATCCATTTGAGTACGGTCGCCAAACACAAAAGCGCCCCCATGGGCCAGCACCACCACTGGTCGGGCAGAGGCCGTGTCGCCTTGTGGTTCGTACACGTCCATACTCAACGTCATGGGCATCCCGAAATAGTCGGTAGTGGTGGCATACTGCACCGTTTTTTTGGTAAAACCGGCAAAAACTTCGGTTTTATAGCGCACACCGTCGCACGCAGGGTTCTGGGCGTTCATGCTGAAAACGCCACACAGAAGGAATAAGAGGTATATTTTCTTCATTATTTTTTTTGCCCAAATATCCGAAAAAAAAAAGTAAATTGTACGCAAATACACCGTTTAATACACTGTTTTGGCAAAATTTGGCATTAGTATATGCTGCTTATGCACCCAAAACAAGGTGTCGGAGCGGCCCATAGCCACCCCGACACCATAAGAAGTATGCAATAGAAAAAGTCATTTCAACGGCGGGCTCCGGTCGGGCCACTAAACCCGTAGAAGCCCTACTTTTTTTGTTTCCACTCCGCGATGGAGCGTTCGTTCATCCGTGGGTAGTCGGCATTGCCTTCTTTTTGAGCCAAAGCTGTGCTTTTTTCTGCCGTGGCGATGGCCTCCGGGTAACGGCTCAACTCGCCGAGGATATTGGCTTTCAGGCGCAAGATCCAGAATTTGTCGCCGCCTTTTTCCAGCGATTTGTCTACCCATTCCAACGCCTGCTTCATGTCTTTTTTCTCCTCGTAGTAGTAGCGGGCGCTTTGGTAGTAGGTATTGGCCGAAGGGCCTTCCATTTGCGCTTTGATGTCAGCCAGCACTTTTGTATCGGTGTTGAACGTCATGGGCACCGAAACCGATGTATTTTCCCACATCAATTGCAGCTCGGCAGAGCTGTTGGTAATGTTGCCGATGTTCATGGTGAAGGTTTCCACCATGTCTTTCAACGATTTGGAAGGCACCTTTACGCGGGCAGCCACGTCGGTTTCCAGAAAGTCTTTGTCCGGCGTACCCCAAAAAGTGGTGTTTTTGTACAGGATCAGTTCCCACTCGTTGCGGTTGGGCACGGTGTACAGGGCATAATTGCCTTTGGGCACGGCGACACCGCCAAACGCAACGTCTTCAGTGAAGTTGATCTTGGTAGAGGCGTTGGCGCCGGTACGCCACATTTCGTTGTAAGGCACTAATTCGCCTACAATGGCACGTCCTTTGGCACTTGGGCGAGAGTACTCAATCTCAACTTTACCCAGACCCACTTCTTGGGAAATTTTGCAAACCGGGCTGGGCGCCGGAGTCTTGATTTGAGCAATGGCTGTTGTCAAGCAACAGAAAAGGGCTACTGAGGTTAGGTAATAGATTTTTTTCATGTTTTAGGTTTTGGTAAATCAGTGTTGAAACAATGATGTGTACAGTTGGTTGTTTAAACAGGCAAAAATATTAAAGCGCTTAACTTTGACCGATGAAGCCGATTCGTTTTTCGTGTTTGCCTTTTTCAGCCATCTCTGCCGCCGAATGGTACGCCGTAATGGCCCTTCGCATTGAAGTGTTTGTGGTGGAGCAAAACTGCCCGTATCAGGACGCCGACGGCAAGGATTTCGCTGCCTGGCACCTGATGGGCTACGCACCCGACGGTCGTTTGGCCTGTTATGCCCGACTAATTCCGCAGGGGGTCTCCTACCCTGAATTTGCATCCATCGGCCGGGTGGTCAGCGCGCCTTTTGCACGGGGTACGGGCGCAGGCAGGCTGCTCATGGAAGAGGGACTGCGTTTTTGCAAGCTGCTGTTCCCCGGTAGCCCCGTCAAAATCAGTGCGCAGACGTATTTGCTCCGCTTTTACGGGCAATTGGGCTTTCAATCTACGGGTTTGGAATACTTAGAGGACGGGATTCCGCACACGGAGATGTTGCTGGCCTGACAGGTCGAAGCAGGAAGCCCTAAGTCTGTTTTTCCGAAAAGAAAAAATG
>JBMOHO010000394.1:0-2980 GCA_049317805.1 Saprospiraceae bacterium | reverse complement strand
TCCATTTCAATATCACCCACCACACCGGCGCTTTTACACACCAGTATGTTGCCGTAGCCCTCCAACAATACTTTATCCGTAGCCACTTGGTAGTATAAGCGGTAATATTGGCCCGACTGAAACAGGTTGGCGGATATTTGTTGAGCCAACCATGCATTGGTGCCCATGGGTACGGCTTGTTGAACCAGCACTTTGCCCGATTCATCGACAATAACAAATTTCATCTTGGCTACCCGATCGGCATTGATGCTGCGTGGCGAGAGGTTGAAGCTGCTTTCTAGTCGCATGGGATTAGGGTAAACAGCCAGTTCAGTTACCTCTGTGGCTGGTGTACCCACCAGGTCAATGTTGTCAGAAAAATTCAACAGGGCCTTTTCGTCCGCGGTCAAGGCAATGGCGCCCCAGTCGCTGGATTGATCACATCCATAAAGGCCAAGAGGCTGTCCGTTGTCGTCGTACAGTTTGATGCAGGAATAATCAGATTTGGCGTTGCAATCGCAAGCAGCATCGCCATCATTGTTGCAGGCGATCATCAGAAGGAGGGAAACAAGCAGAAAATGGGTGCGCGTAAGCATTAGACTTCAGTTTTGAGCATTCACTATAATAGACCTGTGCAAAATTAAGCATTACTGTTCAATCAAAAGTCCATCAGAACGGGCATCTACAGGAACAAACAACACACCATCAAGCCATTTGCTTTCCACAACGCCTAAAAGTTTGTTTCCACGTGTGGCTTGCACCTCCTTAGGCATCTTGGTCAGCCCGTGCACGGTGTACATATACCCTTTGTTTTTGGGTTTACCTGGTATGCCGCGACCTTCTGAGGTATGGTGCAACGTGAGTTTGCCAGCTGAATAAGACGATGTAAAGGTGGTTAGGGTAAATTGTTTTTTGGCAAACGCGTCTGGCGTAGCGCCGTCGTCTTCGTACAGTTGTCCGCTGCCTGCATGTGCGTCGGAGTGGTGGTAGTAATGTATGGTTGTTTTTGCGGGGTCGTAATCGTCGGTGCTGTGCATGGGCGCTGCCATGGGCACAAAAGCGCCTGCGCGGACGTATACGGGTATGTGATCCATGTTGACCGGCACATCCAAACGCTGCCCGCCTGCATGGGTTTGACCGGAGTAAAAGTCGATCCAGGTGGCCCCTTTTGGAAAATATACAGCTTGGGTGCGTGCGCCCTTTTCCGTCACCGGCGACACCAGAAACGCGTCGCCCCACAAGTACGTCCGGGTATTGCCCAACAGGGCGGGTGTGTCGTCGAGGTAACACAATGGACGCATCATAGGCAGTCCTTTGGCGTGGTTTTGCCAGGCGAGTGTGTACACATAAGGCAACAATTGGTAGCGCAGTTGGATGGAACGTCGGGCAGCAGCCTTGGTGGTTTCATCCCAAAACACCGGTTCTGCGGGCACACTTTCCTGGGCGTGGGTGCGAAACACGGGCTGGAACACACCGTACTGAAGCCAGCGGGTATACAGTTCGGCGTCTTTGTAGTCTCCCGCAAAACCGCCCAAATCGGAGTGCATGTACCCAAGACCCTGCAAGCCCATGCTAAGGGCTATTTCCACCTGGGGCTGGAGGCCCGCCCAGGATCGGTTCACGTCGCCCGACCAGGGGATCATGCCGTATCGCTGCGACCCCACGAAACCGGAGCGCATGAGGATGAGGGGTCGGCGGTCGGGGAAATCCCTCTGAAAGCCCTCGAAAAGGGTTTTGGCCCACACGTGTCCGTACAGGTTGTGCAGGTGATCGGCCCGTCCGTTTGCGTGCAGCAGGTCGTCGGGATGCACTTCCGGCTCGCCGAGGTCGCCCCACCAACCATCTACACCGCTGAAGGTGTGGCGTTTGTAGATGTTCCAGAACCATTGTTGCGTTTCAGGCCTGAAGATGTCGAGCAAACCGGTATGGCCGAAGTAGAAGTCGTACAGATACGGTTTGCCGTAAGCGTCTTTGCCGAGCAGGCCTTTTTGCACCGTTTCATCGTATGTTTTTGTGTTTTCGAGGATGAAGGGTTCGGTGATGAGTACGGTTTTGACGCCCTGTTTTTTCAGGTTGGCCATCATGGCTTCGGGCTGCGGAAAGGAGTCGCGCAGCCACTCGAAATTGCCGAGATGCCCTTTGATGTCGGCGCCAAACCAAAACAGGTCGAGCACCACCGCATCCAGCGGAATGTCGTCTCGCCGGTAAGCGGCCACGGTATTTTCCACTTGCGCCTGGGTGTGGTAGCCCATGCGGGAGGCGATGTTGCCCAAGGCCCATCGGGGTGGCAGGGGTTGTCGGCCCGTAAGGTCGGTGTATTGCTCCACGAGTTCGGGCCAGGCGTCGGCCGCCACCACGAGGTAACTCATGCGGCCGCCCACGGCTTCCATTTGCAGGATGTCGGCGCGCGTGGCACCAAGGTCAAGGTAGCCGGACGCGCCGTTGTCGAATACCAGCATGTATTTGTTGGAAGACACGACCACCGGCAGGGAATAATACATCAAATCGGCCTTGGTTTCGTATCCATAGCTGGCTTTGTTGTACAGCCGCAGCCGTTTGCCGCGCCGGTTCATGCCCAGTACGCGTTCGCCGCCGCCCAGCAACTGTTCACTGGTGTCGGGCAGTTGAAAACGGAACCCGCGAAAAGTACCGGAATCAAAAAAACCGACTTCTTCAGCGAGGATGGTTCGGTTTTTATACCGGTATTCGAGGCGCAAAGGCGACTTGTGGACGATTAACGAGAGACCGGCTGTGCTGTATTCAATGCGGTCAGGGAGTTCGCGGACTTCGGTCTGGACTTTTTTTTTAACAGCAGACGCGGCGATGGCATGGCTTGGCGGATTGACATCGCCAGTGGGTTCAAACGCCACTTCAACGGCATGGTCTGATTGCGGTGTGATCAACAGGCTGCCGTCGTTGGTGCGAATGCGGAGTCCGGAGCCGGTTTTTTCCATGGATTTAAACCCTCGAATGTCTGCGGGCGCTTCTTTTTCAAACACAT
>JBMOHO010000393.1:0-2988 GCA_049317805.1 Saprospiraceae bacterium | reverse complement strand
TAGGGCAAGCCTGAAGGTCGGCGTTGTTGGCCTGCACATCCGGGTTAACCGTAATCGTAAACTGCTCACCCGGAGGGGCCGTTGCACAAACACCGTCAACAGCCGTAACCGTTACCGTGCGTACTTGTTGCAATGGGTCACCTTGCGCTACAAATCCTGGAATCTCCGGATTTGCACCGGTTGCGTTGCCGTCGTTTAGGCCGATGTTTTGGGGAGCAGAAACCGTCCAAGAATATACCACAGACGGGTTATTGGGTATCGCACCCAGTTCGATGGCTGGCACCTGATCATTGGCACAAACCGTAATGTCGGGAAGTGCCGAGATGGTCAGGCCTGGGTCAACAGAAGGCAGCGAAAAGCTGGCAACTGGTGTAATGTCGTTTTCGATAAAATTCTTGTCGAGGGCAGACAAAGCGGTAGGGTTACCGGTAATGTTTACGCTAGGCGTGCCAGTCAGCACCTTCATTTGAAGGGTGAGTACCACAAACCCGTCAGGCGTGGAAGTCAAGTCATCGCTCCAGCTGTAAGTCAGTTCGCCAGCACCCGCATTGAGGTCATTGACGACCGTTGCAGCGGGTACAGTGATGGCGTTTGCCGTATAGCTAATAAATTCCAGTTCTGCAGGGTCCCAGTTCAAACTATATGCAATGGCTAACAAGTCTGTGAACGTATTGGCATTGGGGCCGCCGCCTATAACTACGTCAATCGAAATAGTCTGGTTGCAAGAGGCTGAAGCTGGGCCGGTAACGCTTAGCTCTAACGGCGTCAGCACATCCGGGTTAACCGTGATCATAAAATCTACAGGGTTCGCTGCACAAACACCGTCAACAGCCGTAACCGTTACCGTGCGTACTTGCTGCAATGGGTCATCTTGCGCTACAAATCCTGGAATCTCCGGATTTGCACCGGTTGCGTTGCCGTCGGCCAGGCCGATGCCTTGTGGAGCAGAAACTGTCCAGTTATATACAGTAGAGGGATTGTTGGGAATCGAGCTCAGTGCCACGGCGGGTACGAAGTCGTTGCCAGAAACTACAATGTCGGACAAGGGGTTAATGGTCAGGCCCGGGTCGACAGAAGCCAACATAAAGTTGCCAACTGGCGTGATGCCGATGTCGTTAAAATTCATGTCAATGGCGGACAAAACGGTAGGGTTACCGGTAATGTCCAAATTGGGCGTGCCGGTCAGTACCTTCATTTGAAGGGTGAGCAACACAAAGCCGTCGGTTACGTTGGCTAGGTTAGCGCCGCTCCAACTGTAGGTAAATTCGCCAGTGCCTACGTTGAGGTCATTAATGACCGTTTCAGGAGCCACACTGATGTGGTTTACCGTATAGCTGACGTATTCAAGCTCTGCCGGGACCCAGTTCAGACTATACGAAATGGCGTATAAGTCTGCAAATGTGTTGGCATTGGGCCCGCCGCCAACAACCACGTCGATCGAAATCGTCTGGTTGCAACTGGCATTAGCGGGGCCGGTAACGCTTAGCTCTAACTGTGCCATCGTGATGGTGCTGACAAACATGGTCAGCATCAAGGAAAGCGCAGCAGCCAGGCCTTTCCGGGGAGCGTTGGCACTCCGGGTATTCGCCGGTAGCCAAGGCTTCAAATGGTAGGATTGGTGTAATTGACTTTTCATGCCCAAGGGAAATTTAAAGGCTTACTAATGGTTAAAAAAAGAGGAGATTTATACAGCAAATTTGTGTGTGCAGCAACAAAAAAACCGACTTGATGTGCTTTTCGTGAAAGCAGAACAAGTCGGTTTTTTAAATGACGAAATGGAAGCACTGTTGTACAACAGTCTTCCAGCATATGAAGTAGGGCAATAGCGTTCAGTATCCTAAAAACAATGCCCTCACAACCTGACCCAGCATACCTGTGATCAGCAGGTGCATTCATGGGGAGTAACTTTTATGAGATGTATGATATGGATGAGAAGTAAACCTCTCAGGGATTAAATGATTATTGAAATCGGTTTGACTTCGAGATTCAGTTGCAAATGTAAACGAACTATGGTAATCGCGGAAAATGTTGGTCGATTTTTTTATATTTTTTTTCAACATGGCCGTGGAAACCCAAAAAAGGCCCTTGAATTCGCCTTTATTGTTTTGTCATCAAGGACAAATGTGCATTATTTTTTTGCTGATGCGGCTGCCATTCGCAGTAAACTCCAAATACAGCGCTCCGGAAGGCATGCCTTCCGGCAACGTCCACACCTGCGGCCCCGCAGTGCTGACCTGCTGTATGATTTGCCCGCACAAAGCCCCGCCGGCGTCATACACCTGCAACATTGCCAGCCCTGGCTTGTGTGCCTGGAAGGAAACAGAAGCTTGCCCTGCGTACGGATTGGGCCACACACGGAGGTTAAGCAGTTCAGGGTCTGTTGTCTGTTGGCGCTCCGACAATTCAGTAGTATACCGCAAGATCACGAGCCGCGGAATAAGGTAGTCGTCGTAAGCACGCGGGATCAAGTTGGAGCCGTCTAATACCATATAATCACTCAGGCGCTGCCCCGATTTTTTGACCACCAAAGTCATGTGAAAAAGCACCGTTCTGTCTGGCAGAAACAACCCTTGGATGTCCGAGAACAAACAGGTAATATAGCCCTTATCTTTCTGGAAAAGACCAAAGTCAGAAAGTTGCAGATACACACCCGGCTCCACTTCCACATTTTGAAATTTCAGGTGCGAAGTATCCAATTTTAAGGCAAACTGATAAGCCGCGATGTTTACAAAATTAGACACCACAAATTCGATCCGCATGGTGTCTCCGGCGATCAAGGCCCTGTCTTTGACCGCCAGAATAAACGGGATTACGGGGTATTCGGGTCTTCCAACCGGATCGTTTGTGATCATCTGGCGGTGTTGTTGGAGCATTTCACCGGGTACCGCAGTTGGTATTTGGCCGAAAAGGCCGGTCCCCGCCGAGCAGACAAGCGCTGAAAACGCCAGGCATTGAGTCACTTTCGTGAATAAAAAAATGGATTGCAAC
>JBMOHO010000392.1:0-2992 GCA_049317805.1 Saprospiraceae bacterium | reverse complement strand
GGCCGAACAAACCGAGATGGGCGGCGTAATCATGCCGTCGGCCAACACTGCTGCGCCGCGGATCATGGCCGGATAAAGCAACCATGACTGTCGCCTGCGCACCAGGGTATACAGGGAAAAAATGCCACCCTCGCCGTTGTTGTCGGCATCAAGCGCCAAAATCACGTATTTGAGCGTAGTCTGGATCGTCAGGGTCCAAAAAACGAGCGAAACAGCCCCAAGAATGGTGTAGGCATTGATGGCACCGTCAGACACAATGGCCCGCATGACGTACAGCGGCGAGGTGCCAATGTCCCCATAGATGATGCCAAGCGTGATGAGCAGTCCGGCAAAGGTAAGCCGGTGGTGACCGTGAGATTGATCGGAGGAAGGCATGTGGTTTTTCTTACATTCCCTTTTGAGGACAGGACATGAGTGAATGGCGGCAAATGTACGCGTTGGGCCAACATGGAGTGGAAAAAAATCAACATGCTGCGCGCTCGGCTTTGCGCTTGAAATCTTTGATCTGATCCTGGTTGCCCAGCAGCACCAACTGCCAGCCTGGTTCCAGTACGGTAGACGACAACGGATTGAGGTGGTAACCGCCTTTTTCGTCTCGCAAGGCAATGATAGACACCTGCGCCAGCAAGTGTATCCCGGTGGCTTCCATGCTGCGGCCCACAAACTGCGGTTGCAAGACCCCCACCCGCAATTCTTCAAATTCGACGTTGCTGTGGCCCATGTTTGACAGCAGGGTAAAAAACTCGACCAGCTCGGGGTTGTTGACCAAAGTGGCCATGTAAAACCCGCCGATGGCCTCGGGCACCACGGTGTGGTCGGCCCCGGCACGCCGTATTTTGAGTTCGTCTGCCCGGTTGTTTGCCCTTGAAATGATGCGCAGTGCCGGGTTGATCTGCCGGGCCGACAGCACAATGAACAGGTTGTCAGAGTCGTTCGGCAGTGTGACGACGAGACACTTGGCGTGCCTGATGCCAGCCTCTTCCAGCACTGCGTCCTGGGTGGCGTCGCCTTCCACGTAAAGACATCCGCTGTCCTTGCGCAGGCTCTCCAGCTTATCCGGTTGGTTTTCTACCACAACAAATGATACACCCTGTTTGGCGAGTTCGCGGGTTACTTCTGTGGCATGCCGACCGTAACCGCACACGATGGTATGGCCCCGAAGTTTGTCTATACTGGCGTTCATGCGGAAATTGTTGAGCAGGTGATGGAAGCCCCCCTCGGCAAAAATACCGGTAAGCGTTGAAATGCCATAAGCGAACAAGCCGATGTTGAAAATAACCAGAAAGGAAGTAAACAGGCGGCCGTATGGGCCCAAAGGATGCACCTCGCCAAATCCCACCGTCGATACGGTGATGATGGCCATGTAAAAGCCTTCGCCCCAGGTATACCCTTCAATGAACACGTACCCAATGGCACCCACTACGATGGAAAAAAACATCAGCAGTGCCGCCAGGCGAATCCGTTTGGCAAGGAGCGCGATGTGGCTCATCCGTCGACTGGTGCCCTTGTACGGGATAATTCGAAACAACTGCCAAAGAAAATGCATCGTGGCGCGGCTTGAGGTCACCGATTGCTCAACAACAGGTATTCCCAGGGCTTGAGGGTTAGGTCCATGGAACCGCCCACCTGCACGGTGCTGTTGCCAAACACGTTCATGTAGGCCCCGGCCATGTTGTTGTCTAAACTCAGTTCGATGATGCGGGGCTGTTTGCTGAAATTGAATATCCCGATGCACTTGTCTTCGCCCTTTCCACGGTAAAAGGCGTACACGTGGGCGTCGTCGTTTGAGCGAATTTTTTCCAATTTTCCGCCGTGGATGCCGCTCCACAGGGCGCTGTTGCGGTGCCTTAATTCGACCAATTGTTTGAAAAACGGCGTTTGTGCGTATTTTTTCCAGCGGATGGGATCGCGTTCAAAAAACGCCAGCCGTTTGTCCAGGCCGTCTTCCTGGCCGTTGTAGATGAGCGGAATGCCTTGCCAGGTGAACGCCAGCACGTTGAAAGCGGTGGCCGCGTCGCCGTACAATTCTTTTTCGGTGCCGTTCCAGGTGTTTTCATCGTGGTTTTGGGTAAAGTA
Source organism: Saprospiraceae bacterium (assembly GCA_049317805.1). Taxonomy (GTDB): domain Bacteria; phylum Bacteroidota; class Bacteroidia; order Chitinophagales; family Saprospiraceae; genus M3007. The sequence goes on along the minus strand of JBMOHO010000392.1, from coordinate 916 downwards.
CATCTGGTAATAGCCTTTGGGATAAAAATCCTCCAGGAAATCATACAAAGTATCCAGAGAGGTGGCTTCCTGGCGGCCGTTGGCGATGTCTTTGGTGACGTCTTTCCATTTCCAGCCGTAGTTGGCGTTGAAACAGTACTCAAAATGCTCCGGGTGATCCTGCCCTTCGCCAAGCATGAACACGGTTTTGACGGAGTCGAGGGCCGGGCGCAGTTGGGGCCAGAAGTCGTTGGGCAGGAGCGTGGCCATGTCGACCCTAAACCCGTCGATGTCGGTTTCGCGGAGCCAATACTGCATGGCTTCGATCATGGCCTGGCGCATGGCCGGATTGCCGTAGTCTAAGTCCACCACGTCGCTCCAGTCGGTGATGGGCACGCCTTTTTCGTCTAAAGGCACCGTAAAATCGCCGTTGTAGCGGGTGTAAAAGTCCGGATGTTCGGTCATCCACACATGATCCCAGGCGGTGTGGTTGGGCACCCAGTCCAGGATCAGGTGCATGCCCGAGGCGTGCGTTTCGTCGACCAATTGTTTAAACTCGTCCATTGTGCCGAACTCCGGGCTCACGGCGCGGTAGTCGCGGATGGAATACGGACTGCCGAGCGTTCCTTTTCGTCGGGCCACACCCACGGGTTGCAAGGGCATCAGCCACAGGATATCTACACCCATATCCTTGAGTCGTGGCAGTTGTTTGCGGATGCCGGCGATGTTGCCCGCCGCCGAAAACTGGCGGGTGTTGATCTGGTAGATCGTGGCCGATTTGGCCCATTCCGGCTCCGGCAATGGTTTTTTCGTTTCCAAAACAGGTATGATTTCCTGAATAATTGTTTTAGGTGGTGCCGTTACCTGCTCGCAGGCAGCACCCAGCAAAACCAATCCAAGCAGCGCAAATATTATCTTACAAGTTCTCATCATTCCG
>JBMOHO010000391.1:0-3000 GCA_049317805.1 Saprospiraceae bacterium | reverse complement strand
TCCAAACCGGCGACGTCATCCTGCAATTGGACGATGCAGCCGTAACAGCACAGCCGGGCTTGATCGCCGAGCGCAACAAACACCAGCCAGGCGATCCGTTTACGCTGAAGGTGGTGCGCAATGGCAACGAAATGACCATCAACGCCCGTTTCAAATCCTGTACAGAGGAAGAAGCCGCTGCATACAAACAAAAAGGATTGGATCGGATCGTCATCAACGTCATCAGCCCGGAGCAATACGCATTCAACGCCAACGAACGGCGCAACCCATGCGCTCCTTTCATCGGGGTGTTAACCGGTGGGGAGACGCCCCAATCCGGCGAGGGCGTGTTGGTTACCGAGGTAATCGACGCCACCCCGGCCCAGGTGGCAGGCCTGCAAACAGGCGACATCATCCTGGCCCTCGACGGAACGAAAGTGTATGACCACAAGTCCTTGTGCCGCGAACGCGATAAACATATGGCGGGCGACCAGTTCCAGTTGACCGTGCTGCGCGATGGCAAAAAGATGAAAGTAAACGCTCAATTCAAGGCATGCGACCAGCCAGCAAAACCTGCTGCTGCACCCCAGCCAGAAGGCATCCCGGCGCAACCTGCCGCCCCCGCCAATGCAATCAGCCGTTTGGAAATGACGTCTTTGTCGGTGTTTCCCAACCCGACCGCCGGACCTGTGAGCGTTCGTTTTGAGGCCGCCGCAGTACCCACTACGGTACGGATCATTGATGTGGCAGGACGGACGATCTACAGCAAAACAATCAACCAGTTCAGCGGCTTTTTCAACGAGGACATTGACCTGGGCAACAACCGGCCGGGCATATTTACCCTCCAGATTGAGCAAAACGGCCAGATCCTGACCGAGCAGATTGTGCTTACCAACCGGGCCTGAGGGCTTTCATGACTGTTGTCAGGCGCTCTTCCACTGATCCGTACAGCACAAGGGTAGGGCAGGGGGCCTGCAACAACACGTTTTGATACCAGCTAAACAATTCTGCCCTCGATTCGGGGTGCTCCCGCAGGGGGTCGGGTGCCCAGGGAAAGTCGGGCGCACACAATAAATATAGGTACGGCGTCTCTATGGCGCCGTACCCTTTTGGCCAGTGGAACTGTGCGGGCCGAAACTTAAACGCTTCCCATACCTGAAGCACGGTCCAGTCGGTATCCACCACCAGCCATTCGCTGGCTTGTTTGCGGTAGTGGGCGATCCAGCGCGACTGCCCGCGCGCAATGGTTTTCAGGTCGGCCTGCCCATAAGGTCTGTTGAGGTGGCTGAGGTAATGGCGCGCAAATTCGGGGGCTACAGGCGCGTCCAGGGCCCTCCCCAGGGCTTCTGCAAGCACAGATTTGCCCGTCGATTCAGGCCCGGTAACCACAAGCATTTTGGACATGTTGAACAGGGGCGCGCGCAGGTTGAACAAGCGCGGCACGTGTAAAGGTCGTATCTTTGACCTAAAACAAATGCACCCATGCACGACATAGAGCCGCATTTCCAGTGGCGCGACTTGTATACAGCGGAAGCCGACGTCCATGCGCCGTTTTACGGGCGTACGTACAGCGAATTTGAGTTTTCCAACATGCTGTACAATTTTTACCTGCATCCGCAATGGGACGAATTTGGCTCCGCCACACTGTATGCCAAAATATTATACGCAGATTATGAAGACGGTTTTGCCTGCATCGAATTGATCGGGGAGTGGAACGATGCGCTGTACAACGACATCAAATTTTTGAAACGCGAAATCGTGGATATCCTGATCGCAGAGGGCATTTACCGGTTTATCCTGATGTGCGACAATGTGTTGAATTTCCACGCCTCAGACGATGATTACTACGCCGAATGGTACGAAGAGGTGTCGGACAACGGCGGTTGGATTGTGCTGCTCAACACCCGGGAACATGTGGAAGACGAACTGGAAAGCGCCCGGCTGCAGCGCTACATGCAGTTTGGCGAACCGTTTAACGAAACCAACTGGCGTCCGCACAAACCACAGGTTGTGCTGCACATGGTAGACCTGATGCGCAGCGGCGTAACCCCTCAATTGGAGTGGTAAGATGGAAGAAACAACAAATGTGCCCCAGCCTTTCCGATCCGGTTTTGTCAACATCATCGGCCTGCCCAACGCGGGCAAATCTACCCTCATGAACGCCCTGGTGGGCGAGCGCATGAGCGCCATCACCCCCAAACCCCAAACCACCCGCCACCGCATTGTGGGCATCCTTACCGGCGACGACTTCCAGATCATCTTCTCCGACACACCCGGGTATGTGTCGCGGCCTTCGTACAAAATGCACAACGCCATGAACCGCTTTGTGGAAAGCACCCTCGAAGATGCCGACCTGATGCTGCTGGTGATAGACGCCACCGAAGACCTGCAAGAAGACAACCCCCTGGTAGAAGTGCTCCTGAAAAACAAGGCCCCCCTGCTGATTGTGCTCAATAAAATGGACCTCGTGCAGCCCCAACGCGCAGAAGACGTGGCCAACTGGTGGAAAAAACGGGTGCAGGTGGCCACGTTCATCGGCATTTCGGCGCTCAAACAGGAACACACAGCCGATCTGCTGGAGCGCATCATCGGGTATCTGCCCGAAGGACCGGCGTACTATCCGCTGGATCAGTTGACCGACCGGCCCGAACGCTTTTTTGTGAGCGAGATCATCCGCGAGAAAATTTTCATGCAGTTTTCCGACGAGGTGCCGTACTCCTGCGAGGTAGCCATAGAAAGCTTTCAGGAAACCGAAACGAATGCCGGCGTGCCGTTAGCCCGCATCTATGCCATCATTTTTGTGCTAAGGGAAACGCAAAAAGCCATTTTACTCGGCAAAAACGGCGCGGCCATCAAAAAATTGGCCACCGCATCCCGCGAAGCCATTGAGGCATACCTGCAAACCAAGGTGTTTCTGGAAGTGACCATCAAGGTGCGGGACAACTGGCATGACAATGAGCAGTCGCTGCAACAATTCGGATACCGGTAGTTTGTTTTTTTGTTTATTTGTTTATTTGGGGA
>JBMOHO010000390.1:0-3002 GCA_049317805.1 Saprospiraceae bacterium | reverse complement strand
GACTCGCCGGGTGTATTCGTTATGTCGGGCTGCGGACAGCGGTTGGTGATTACAGATCGAGCAGCAATTTGGTGGGGTCTTCGAGCAAATCTTTCACTTTGACCAGGAAGGTTACGGAAGTGGAGCCGTCAATGACGCGGTGGTCATAGCTCAATGCCAGGTACATCATGGGCCGGATCTGGATTTCACCGTTGACCACCATGGGGCGGTCTTTGATGGCGTGCATGCCCAGGATGGCGCTTTGTGGTTCATTGATGATTGGCGTGCTCATGAGTGACCCGAAAATGCCTCCGTTGGTGATGGTGAAGGTGCCGCCGCTCATCTCGTCAAGGGAGAGTTTTCCGTCGCGTGCTTTAGCGGACAGTTCCTTGATTTTCAGTTCCACTTCATGGAATTTGAGGCTTTCGACATTGCGCACCGGCGGCACCACCAGGCCGTTGGGTGTACTGATGGCGATGCTGATGTCGGCAAAATCGTGGTAAATCACGTCTTCTCCGTCGATCATGGCGTTCACGTCGGGCATTTCAAGCAGCACTTTGGCGCAGGCTTTGGCGAAGAGCGACATAAATCCGAGCTTGATGCCGTATTTGGCGACAAAAGCTTCCTGATAGGTTTCGCGGAGGTTCATGATGCCGGTCATGTCCACCTCGTTGAAGGTGGTAAGCATGGCGGTGTTGTTTTTGGCGCTGACCAGTCGCTTGGCAATGGTGCGGCGCATGCGGCTCATGCGCTGGCGGTGTTCGTCGCGGCTAAAGCTGGCCAGGTTGACCGGCGCAGGCGCAGGCGGTGCGGGTTTTGTGGCGGTTACGGGGGCGACAGCTTTGTTGGCCACGGCTTTTTCGGCATCTTCTTTGGTGATGCGCCCGCCAACGCCGGAGCCGTTGACGTCTGTGGGTGGTATGCCGCCTTCGCCCAAAATTTTGGCGGCAGCAGGGGAGGGGTGCCCGGCTGCGGCGCTGGTTTCGGCCGGAGCCGGCGCGGGTGTGGCAGGCGGTAGCGTTGAAGGGGGTGCCGGTTGTGGGGAGGCCGCGGCGGGAGCGGGCTGCGGGGCTGCGGCACTGGCGTCGGTGTCAATTTTACCAAAGAGCGCGCCGACATTGAGGTCTTCGCCTTCTTTAGCCACCCAGGACAGTTTACCTGCCTTTTCAGCGGTCAGTTCCTGGTTCGCTTTTTCTGTTTCTATTTCACAAATGGGTTCATCCATTTGGACAATGGCTCCATCGGGCTTAAGCCATTTGGCAAATGTCACGGAGGAAATGGATTCGCCCAGGGCAGGAATCATCAATTCTAAAACCGGCATAGCGGCAGCATTTATTTTTTGGTGAAAGGGTACAAGAAGTATGGTGCAAAAGTAGGTGATCCGCAGCGTTTTTTTTAGCCTTGAGGATGAAACACAAGAATGCGGCCTTTGCCACCTTTTCCCTCGCTGCTGATGTACATGACGCCATCGGGGAAAAAACAAATGCCCTCAGGTTGTGGAAAAAGGTCTTTGTCGAGCTTTTGCACGTGTAAAATGGTTCCGTCTGCCGGATCAAACACCGCTAACCGCCTTTTGGCCGAGGAGATGACATATACGTGTCCGGTAACCGGGTGTATGGCAATGCCCGATGGACTGAAATATTCCTTGTCCTCTTTTTCCTTTTCTTTGTCCTTGTCTTTGTCTTTGCCGTCTTTATCCTTTACGGGCGTTTTATTCTTTTTTCTGGTGGCTTCTACTTGTTCGGGATCCCAGGTAAAAACCGGCTTTTCCTGAAACTGTTTATTTTTCAAGTCAAAGGCGTACACATTTCGGCTCATCGGGCTCTCGGGTTTGCCTTTGGAAACCATCAGCAGGGCATTTCGTTTGGGGTCATAGCACAACCCTTCGATGTCCTGTTCTTTTTTCAAGGGCGTTTTGTGCAGCACGTAAGAGGAATGATCGCCCTCGTATTGATCTATTTCAAACAGATCGCCGTCGCTTTTCATGGCGTACAAACACGTACCGGTCCATTCCACCCCTTCAAAGTCACCGGTAAGCCGAAAGCTCAGGCTGCGTACGACGGTGCCGGTTTGGCTGTTGAGAAAATAAACATCACCTGATTCGTCTGAGATGGCGCACAACTCACCCGTAACCGGCGCGGGGCTCAAGCCGGATATTTCGTCTAATTTTGGATGTTCCAGCATCATGACGCGTGTTGGCTTGTCCAGATTGTATTGAAATTCAAAATTTGGGGCGTCCTGAAAAGAGAGGAGGAGCAAAAAGGAGAAGAGGATATTCATGTAGAAAAAACTTGTATTTCGTGCATTTCAACAATGAGGTCGGAAAATTTGCCCTTGTATTGTGTGGCCCGAACGGTATGGTTATTAAATGGTTTAGCAGCGTTTGTGTTTGCGCAAAGATAAGTGAACCTTGAGTGATGTGCAGCGTAAAAAGCTGACCTTTGCCGCATGGACACGAAAATCGGCAGCGATTTATCCCGTGCGGTGCATTTGTTGAACGACGGATACTTGGTGGGCATACCAACTGAAACGGTGTACGGGCTGGCGGGCAATGCGCTGAACCCTGCCGCTGTGGCTTCCATTTTTGAAGCCAAGAACCGACCCTCCTTTGATCCGCTGATCGTACACATTTCCGATGCGACGGAGTTGACGCGGTACGCCCTGACCTTACCGGAAGCTGCGCGGCGGCTCGCTTCGTTGTTTTGGCCGGGGCCTTTGACCTTGCTGTTGCCCCGCCGCGCGGTGATTCCGGATCTGGTGACATCAGGCCTTGACAGGGTAGCGCTGCGGGTGCCGGCGCACGAGATGGCTTTGCAATTGCTGCAGGCGCTCGATTTCCCCCTGGCTGCTCCCAGCGCCAATCCGTTTGGTTACGTGAGCCCAACCACCGCCCAACACGTGGTGGATCAGCTCGGCGGGCGCATTCCGTATGTGTTGGATGGCGGTGCATGCGCTGTGGGACTGGAATCTACGATTGTGGGTTTTGAAGCCGACGGGGTGGTGGTGTACCGCCTGGGGGGGTT
>JBMOHO010000389.1:0-3013 GCA_049317805.1 Saprospiraceae bacterium | reverse complement strand
TTTTCGATGGTCTGGCCACCGCTCCAACGTGTTATCAAAAACTGACAAAAAGCAATCAGCGCCACTACCACCATCCCAGTCGGCTCCACGTAGTCTTTGAGCCAGTGCTCCTCCTTGGTCGCCCACAACCAAGTCAACCCCAATACCAGAATCAACACCGAAAGGGTGTTTCTAATAAATACTATTATTTTCAAATCTCCGCTTGGTATCATATATGTTATATCGCTTCTTCGTTATAACCTCCAAAAACCATTTTTTGATTTGTGGCTTATAGCGTTTTTATTTTTTTAATGCGTGGAACTATTAGCAATGCATCCGCCACCAAGCCCCGCACCCACCTGCCCCACTTCGGATTCCGAGGGGCTTGGTTGTGGATGCATTAAGTTGAACGAAGCCGCAGCTTTGGAACGAATGCCAGGAAACCTATGGGGATTTCATTGGGGCAGCCCTTTGGGCACTTGGTTTTCGCCTTTGTAAATGTAGGGTGGGGCTTTGTAAAAAAGAGCGATTGGCCATTTTTTTCGTAACAATATTTTGAAGATGTGTTCTGCATGTGTGTTTTGGGGCATGCAGCCCCTTGCCGTGGCGGGATGCCATCAGCTTTTTCAGTGTTTCAGCAGCGCGATCAAGGCCAATTTTTCCGGCGGGGCTCTTGCTGTTGGGCGGGCCATGTTAGCCCTGAACACTTTGGGCGGCAAAACCTCCAGGGTAATTCGCTCGCTCGAGCCGCATACCGGGCAGCAGGGCCTCGCCGTTTGCTGCTCTGTTAGGACAAGCCCGTTGCCAGGCAACCACTCTTGCGACTCTGGTGCAAGTTCAAGCTGAGCGGCCAGGAGTTTATTGTTGCGGTTTCGGGCTGCCAGCAGCCCATAGTGCCGGATCTTGTGGAACCCTGCCGGCAGCACGTGCAGCATAAAACGCCTCACAAACTCCTCCACGTCCAAGGTCAGCACTTTTTCCTGATCGTTGTGCTGGCGATCCTTATAACTGAAGGTGACTCTGCCGTCCGCGATATTCAGGATACGTCGGTTGCTGATGGCGATGCGATGGGTGTACCTGCCGAGGTATTTAAGCACTTGTTTGGGGCCGCCCATCGGGGCTTTTGCGTAGACCACCCAGCCTGTTTTGTACAGGCCTCGTAACAGGGATTTGAAGGCCTGGTCATCGATAAGATCCGCTGAGCTGCCGTGATATTCCAGGCTGCCCGTTTGTCTCATTTGTTTGAGCGCAGCAAGGAACTTGCCCCGGAATAGGGTCGACATGACCCGAACGGGAATAAAAAAACCTTTCCGGGCTGGCTTCCAGCTCCCGTCGGGCAGCACGCCGCCGCCAGGTACAACACAGTGCACATGCGGGTGGAAGTCAATCTTTTGCCCCCAAGTATGGAGCACTGCGAGCATTCCGGGTCTGGCGCCGAGCCATTGTGGCTGTCGGGCCAATTGGTCGAGCGTTTCCCAGGCACAGCGCATGAGGAGGTTGTAAAGGACCACATCGTTGGACAGGAACAATGGGTTGAGCGTATGGGGGACGGTGAACACGATGTGGAAGTAGGTCGTGTTGAGCAGCTCGCCCATTCGTTTTTGTACCCACTTGACCTGTGCTGGCCACTGACATTTTGGGCAGGCCCGGTGTCGACAGGAGTTGTACGATACCGATAGTGTCCCGCAGCCAGTGCAGACCTCTTGGTGTCCGCCGAGCACTGCTGTTCGGCAGTTTAGGATGGCGTTGCTCGCCTTGCGCTGCACTTCCGAGAGCGGATACCGGCGTTCATGTTTTGCCAGTCCGGCGCGCAGCACATCGGCGACCTCAAAAATGGGCCGCATCGCGGTGTTCCAGGTCAAGGCCCTCGAGCAGGTCCTTTGCGCCCTGCCCACCCGATTTCAGGTGCAGGTAGACCGTCGTGGTCGATATGTTGGTGTGCCCCAGCAGGTTTCGAATGGAGAGCAAATCTGTGCCAGCCTCCAACAGGTGGGTGGCGTAACTGTGCCTGAGTGTGTGTGCGGAGATCTTTTTCTTGATCCCGGAAGCTTTTTTCGCCTGCATAAAGACCTCCTGCACGGTGCGTGCGCTCATCTGGGCATCGCTTCGACTATTCTCGAAGAGGAACTCTTTAGGCCGGTAAAGTTTCCAGTATTCCCGCAGCAGATGTAGCAGCGTCGGTGACAAAGGCACCTGGCGGTCTTTAGCCCCCTTTCCGTGGCGAACAGTAACGGTGTTTCGGCCAGAATCTATATCGCCAACCCGCAGCCCAATCAGCTCCGATACCCGGAGGCCGGTAGCGTACAGCACCTGCAACATGGTGCGGTGCTTGATGTTGGCCAGGCTGCGGACGAGGCGCCCGACCTCCTCTACGCTCATTACGGCAGGAAGGGTTTTTGTGCGTTTTGGTCTAGGAATCTTGTCCCCACAGTCGGCACATCCCAGTACTTGCACAAACAACAATTTGAGCGCACTGAATGCCTGGATAAGGTAAGATGCGGAGCTGCCTCGCTCTTCCAGAAGATAAACCATGAATGCGCGGACATCTTCGCAATCGGTAAACTCCGGGCTTTTACCGACATGGCGCGCATAGACGGCAACTAGATTGAGATAACTTTTGATCGTTCTGGGGCTGAAGCCCTTGAGTCGCATGTGCTCGGTCATGCGCTTTCTTAATGGTGTCATAAGTTGAAAGTTTTGGTGAACTGATCACCAAAACTCCGACTAAAGCATTGACCGTCAAAATATTGGAAGGAGAATTATGCGCCCTGGGAATTATGATTCCAGAAGCGGAGACGGGGGCTACCGCGTAGCGGTTTTGTTCAACTACGGGTTCCCCGCAACAGACGACTAAGTAAAAAACCAAAATCCACTTAGTCGTCCGTGACGGGTAAGTAACCTATGTAAAATGCCCCCTGACCACTCACGCACAGGCGTGAAGCAATCAGGGGGCATGAACCGTTTAAGCATTTGGGATCGAAGGCATGGGCATTAAACTTTGGTTTGCTTCAAGCAAATGTAAACGGCATGTTTT
>JBMOHO010000388.1:0-3023 GCA_049317805.1 Saprospiraceae bacterium | reverse complement strand
TATCAGTTCCGGTATACCGTGCCGGCATTGGCACCTTGCCAGGACGCCTCTGCTATCGTAAGTGTTATTTTGAATCCGGTACCGGTAGCTGATGCAGGGCCGGATGGTATGATAGACTGTGATGTGAGTACTGCAACGCTGGGAGGGAGCGGTACTTCCGGGAATGCTCAATACCAGTGGTTGCTTGGTGCAACATTGGTCAGCAACAGCATTGAACACACCACCAGCAATCCGGGGGAGTATACCTTATTGGTTACCAATGCCTATGGGTGCACTAACTCCGATGACGTTATGCTTGTGGCGGATGCTGAATTGCCCTTTGCGCAAAGCACTGTAAAAAAGAATGAGGTTTGTTTTGAAGAGAAAAACGGCAGCATTTTGGTCGACCAAATTGTGAGCATCAGCCAACCGGTATTGATTTCCCTAAATGATGGGCCATTTTCAGCCCAAACGTTCTACTCTCCGCTTGAGCCAGGTTTGTATACCATTGCCCTTAAAAATGCCACCGGATGCACGTGGGTTTCGGATACGATATTCGTGAAGGCAGCTGCTCCCCTAAGTGTGGAACTGGGCCCGGATTTGCTGTTAGACCTTGGAGATGCAGCCGTAGTAGAAGCAATAATTTCCGTGCAAGGGTCTGCTTTGGATACGTTGATGTGGATGCCGCTGATGGACTCGCTCCACGCGGGCATGCCCATTCAGGAATTTCAGACCATACAGTCTGAACAAATCAAGGTTGAGGTGGTAGACACGAATGGTTGTATAGCCATAGATCGGCTTACCGTCATTGTGCAGAAACTCCGGCATGTGTACATACCGAACGTTATTCAACCCAACAGCAACCTGAACAACGTGTTGATGGTTTATGGCGGAAAAGATGTTGAATTTGTTGAATCGTTTACGGTGTTTGACCGTTGGGGTGAAAAGCTGTTTGAAGCGACCGATTTTCTGCCCAATGATCCTTCCGTGTATTGGGCTGGACAATTGAACGGTAAAGATGTGGAATCAGGCGTGTATGTTTATTATGCATACATACGGTTCATTGACGGGGAGCGCCTCGCTTTCAAAGGTGATGTAACCGTGCTGAGATAAAAAAAATGTCGCAGTGGCGTCTGGTTATTGCTAATGGGGGAATTCTCCCCGGTTTCCAGATGTTTGTTCGGTTTGGCGGTATTTCATTAACTTTGGATCATCAAATCAAACTTTAGGCGCATACCAACACCATCTCTGCTCTATGGAGGCTTTCAACCAACAAAAATTTACCATGTTCATTCATTTCATCCTTAAACACATGCGACCGACTGTCTTGTTGCTGTGTTGGGGTGTTTTAACATGTTTTCCGCCCGCCCTCCAGGCGCAAGGCGGCGGCTGCGAGTGCACCAACTGCCCACTATACATGCCTGACTTTTTTGTCGGCAACTTTTACATCACGGTGGAAAATGCAGCCAATCCCATACTTGGCCAAAACGGCCAGGGTGTTTGTGCGGTCATCATTCATTTTGACCATACAGCTCTCTGTGATATTTCCATTTCCCTGACTTCGCCCTCCGGGCAAACCGTGACGCTGGTGGGGCCAATCGGTCAACTGCCGTTTTGTACGAATATGGGCAATGTGGGCACCGACTGGTTTGTCACTTTTTTGCCCTGTGCCGATCCTGCAGTTGCGCCCGACCCTGGTTTTAACAACACCTGGAACAACGGCCAAAACTGGGGCATGAACAACAACTACACCGGCAGTTATTACCCTTTCACCGGCTGTCTGCAAAACTTTTCTGGACCAGTAAACGGTACCTGGACCTTGAACGTTACCGACGGGCAAGCCCAAGACGACGGCAACCTGTACGACTACGAGATCATTTTTTGCGACCCATCCGGCATCAGCTGCTTCAACTGCATAGCCGATGCTGGTAACCTGACTCAAGGGGACGTGGTTGAATGTGAGGGCAGTCAAGACCTGGCGCTGAACCTGCCACCCACGTACGTGGCTCCCGCAGTAGCGCCGCCAGTCAACCAATACAGTTACGCATACGTCATTGCCGGCACCGGCGGAGTGATTGAGTCCATCCAGTCTGAACCAGATTTGACTGGATTTCCTGCCGGAACGTACACGGTATGCGGCTTGTCTTACCTGACTGCCGACGCCGGAGATATACCCGATCCGAACGGGGTATTGACCGTTACGCAATTGCGCAATCAGCTTAATGCCGTGCAAACGCCGTTTTGTGGCGACGTGTCGCTCAACTGTGTGGGCGTCACCATCTTGCCGATACCCGACGATGTAGAAGAAACGGCCGTCATCTGCGCGCCCCAGTGTTATGAATTTTACAATCAATTCTACTGCCAATCGGGCACCTATGTCAGAACCCTGGTGCAAAATGGATGCCCATACGAGGCTACGCTCAACCTGACGGTTAATCAACCCAGCCTGGTTTTTCTGAATGAAGTCATTTGCGGGGGCAGTTGTTCGGCCAACCCCTTGTTTCCTACAGCCTGTTCGGCAGGCAACTATCAGGAAACGGTACAAAATATTTTTGGCTGTGACAGCACGGTGTTCCTCAACGTAACGGTGCTCAACGCCATCGCAAACATTCAGCCCCCTCCGGTACTCAGTTGCGGGCAAGCCTCGGCAACACTGTCTGGCTTAGGCTCCAGTTCGGGCAACGGGGCCATTTATACCTGGTCGGCGACCAACGGCGGTACCATCCTTGGGCCAACAAACACCATCAATGCCACCATCGGCAGCGCCGGAGACTATTCCCTTCGGGTTTGCCGCAATTCGGGCGGTACTCAATGCTGCGATACGGCAACGGTAACGGTAATAGTAGACAACAATACGCCCCAGGCGCCGGGTAATGTAATCGGCGACTCCTCCATTTGCCTAAATCTGCCCGATACCTTTAGCATCGCAGCGGTTCCCGGAGCAAGCGGGTATGTCTGGACCGTTCCGGCGGGCGTGGCCATTGATACCGGCCAAAACACAGTCAGCGTCATCGTTTCGTGGGATACCCTGAAGGCCGGAAACA
>JBMOHO010000387.1:0-3024 GCA_049317805.1 Saprospiraceae bacterium | reverse complement strand
GTACGAGGTTGGGACCGGTGACCTGCCCTTCATAGTCTTTTTTCTCAAACCCACCCCATTCCTGGTCGTTGTATTTCCAACCGGTAGAGGATGAGCGTTCTTTGTTTCCTTTGCAACTGGCCAGTAAAATGACGGCCAACGCAAAAAAGCTTAACCCGTGAATGAGTGATTTTTTCATTGTTTATTAAAGACAGGTTTTTAAAAATTGAGCAGCAAAAGTAAGTAAAGGATTGGTTTTGTGTTTTACCGGCAAAAAATTTAACAAAAACGGTTGATTACTGGAACATATGCAGGCAATCACTCCAATCTGTTCGTTTTTTGCGGTTCCGGGCGCTTTCTTGTTGATCAAAAAGGAGCCCCAAGCTTACTTCGTATGCACCGCCGCTGTACCCGGAGAGGCTGGAGACGGTGAGGTCGTAGCTAAAACCAAACTTGAAAATGCCCTCTCGCACACCGGCCATCACAATTGCCGCATCGGCATTTCCGAAAGTGTGCCTGTACCACAAGCCTCCGAAGAGGGCGCCCACTCCGGCATATGCACCGGCGTTGATTTGTTGGTATGGGCCTTGCGATGTAAACAACAAGTTCGGGGAGACAAACGCGTCTGGTTTACGTTTATTGCCTTTTTTAACAATAATCTCGGAACCGGCGTGAAAAGTATACCGCATCGGGAGGCCGTCGTTGAGGTTGTTGTTGATCTGCAAAAAACTTTCGTTCGGGGTATTCAGGTGTTTGAGGGATGCCCCAAACCACATATGTTCGCTGAGCAACAACAGTCCCGCCGACGCATCAAAGTTGGTGCGTGTGGGATTTACCGGAGGCAATTCGCCGCTTTGGTTGATGTTGCCTTCTACAGCGTCCAACTGATCGGGAAACACCAGGCGGTTCCAGTCTATCGTGGACTGTTGCAGGCCGGCTTCCACGCCGATTTTGATGAGAAAATCGCGGCCAACGGGCAAATTATACGCATAGATGGCCGAAACATTCGTTTTTTTGAGCAGCCCGTCGCCGGCATTATCGCCCGAAACCTGAAAGCCGATGCCGCTGTGCAGGCGGTCAATCGGTTGTTCATAGTACACACTGTATGTGCGGTAAGCGTTGTTGAGGTTGGGCCATTGGTGGCGGTATATGGTGCCTACACGGGGGGCTATGCCCGCGCCGGCAAATGCCGGGTTGAGTTGAAGCGGTGCGGCGTAATACTGTGAAAAAACAGGATCCTGGGCGTGTATCGGTATCCCAGCCATCAAACCGGCCAACAAGAGAAACAATAATCTCATAGACATATTTTTGAACCTAACGCCCAAATGCTACGGCCAGTTACGGAGTACGTGCGCTATTTTGGTAAAATTCGTACAAATAGATCAAATGGTGCCATGTCAACGTGGTAAAATGTGCTGAAATGCATCCAGTTTGCAAATTGGGGCGCCGGCTATGCCACTTCTCGGGCTATGGCTTTGGTGGTCACCGTATCACCCATCGTATAATAGTGGATACAGGGCACACCGGCTTCTTTAAGCGCCCGGGATTGTTGGATGCACCATTCGATGCCCACCTGCCGCACCGCCTCATCGTCTGAAGCCTCCATGACCCCTTTGACCAAATCTTGTGGCATGTTGATAAAAAACTTGCGCGGAATGGAATTGAGCTGGTATCGTTTGGTGAGGGGTTTTAGCCCCGGCACGATGGGCACTTCAATGCCAGCCTCCCGGCACTTTTTGACGTACTCAAAAAAGGAATCGTTGTTGAAGAACATCTGGGTCACAATGTAGTCTCCGCCAGCATCCACCTTTTGTTTGGTCAGCAGGAGGTCTGTAACCATGTTGGGCGCTTCGTAGTGTTTCTCCGGGTATCCGGCTACGCCGATGCAGAAGTCGGTTTTTTCGCCGTTGATGATGTTGGAGTCGAGGTAAATACCCTTGTTCATGTGCGCGATTTGCTGAACCAAGTCTATGGCGTACGCATGCCCGCGCGCTTCGGGCGTAAACTTGTCTTCAAACTGGCGCGCATCACCGCGCAGGGCCAACACGTTGTTGATGCCTAAAAAAGCCAGATCTATGAGGGCGTTTTCGGTTTCGTCTACCGTAAAACCGCCGCAGATCAGGTGCGGTACAGCATCCACTTTGTACCGGTGCATGATGGCGGCGCAAATGCCGACTGTGCCCGGACGTTTCCGAATGGCGGTTTTTTCATAGTAGCCCGACTGTTGTTTTTTGTAAATGAACTCCTCGCGGTGGTACGTGACGTCGATGAACGGCGGTTTGAACTCCATCAACTCGTCGAGGCTGTTGAAAATATGTTGCATGCCGCCACCTTTGAGGGGGGGGAGTACCTCAAAGGAGACCAATGTCTTGTTTTTTGCTTTCCGGAAGTGTTCGGTGACTTTCAAGTTGAGGAGTTGATTAGTGGAGGAGTTGATTAGTGGAGGAGTTGAGGGGTTGAGGAGTTGAGGGGTTGAGGAGTTGAGGAGGCGATATCTACGGATGTGTGAGAAGGGAACAGCTTATTACCGGTTTGCATCGGCTCGGGCCTTCATTTCAATTGATTTGGCATCATTGCCGGTAGACATGTAGATTTCGGAAAGGGCGTCGAGCACCCGGGTGTCCTCCGTCTGGTTCTGTAACGCATTTTCAAGGAGTTTGATCGCAAACTGTGGATCATTCAGCTCTTTAAAGTAGCGTTCGTAGCCATTTTTATAGGCAAAAGAGGCCACTTTATTTGGGTTTCCACCATTTTTAGCCAAATAAAGCAGGTATTTTTCTACAAAATCGCGTACATTGGTATTGTACGGAACTTTATTCATGCAATAATTAAACTCGTTGAAAAGTTTGTCCATTTGGTGGTCTTGCTCAAACCGGGCAGCTGCCACGGCGGCGCTCATGACCAAGGCGGCGCTGTAGTTAGGGTTGATCTCCAGAGAGCGGCGTATGTGGTAGTCCATTGTGTCTATCCACGGCGCTTTTTGCTCCGGCGTTTTCAATTTTCTGTAAATGTCTTCGTCCATAAAGGTATTTGGCAAACTAAGCC
>JBMOHO010000386.1:0-3031 GCA_049317805.1 Saprospiraceae bacterium | reverse complement strand
TTTCGCCCTGATTGAAACCGTAGAAGTAGTCAAAACCGAGTCCGGTGGGCCAGCGGTCAAAAGGTCCGGCAGGGCTGATGTCCGGTTCAGGCGTATTGTGCCATTTGCCGAACATGGAAGTGGCGAATCCGTTGTCGCGCAGGGTTTGGGACACCAGCGCCGTGCTTTTGGGAATAATGCCGGTATAACCCGGGAATCCGGTGCCCATTTCGATGATGACGCCTGTGCTGATGGTGTGGTGGTTGCGGCCAGCCAGCAGTGCGCCTCTGGTAGGGCTGCAAAGTGCAGTGGTGTGGAATTGGTTATATTTGAGGCCGTTGTTGGCTAAACGGTCAAAGTTGGGGGTGGGTACCGGACCGCCAAAAGTGCTTGCCATGCCAAAACCAACGTCGTCCAGCAAAATAATCAGCACATTCGGTGCACCAGCGGGGGCTTTCAGGGGCAAAGGGAAATCGGCGGTGGATTGGTCGACAATATCGCCGATTTTACCATTAAAGCCCGGATCTGCTTTGGGTATCTCGTTGGCACCCGAAGCTCCAATCTGGGCATTTTGTTTGTCAGATGGCGTACAACTCAGCATGAAAATGGCCAATGCGGCAAACAGAGAGAGGTTAATCCATTTAGTTCTATTCATGATGGTTTTTTTAAATTGTAATTTTGAAAAAAAGAATTTGCCCAAAAGTAACAAGTAATTCTATTCCTACAATTCAAACTGCGCCCGGAACTGCCAGAAGTCGGTGTAGCCAATCAAGTCATTTCGATCCAGGCGGCCGCGGCCGTAATTCACTTCAAGGCGCACGTGTGCATTGGCAAACCAACTGAGTGCGGTGGTGAATCGACCGAATTTACCGCCGACCATGGGGTCGTCTGTAGCGCTGCTGTACGTGTATCGGGCGGCCACTTCAAAAGCGCCGGCCCCGGTTCCGTTTTTAAACCGAAAATTCTTGTTGGGCACCAGCTTGCCGAGGTTGCCGGTGGTTTTGTTGTAGCGCCTGTTTTCGCCGGTGATCATCCAGCCGCCGCCGATCTGGAAATAGTTGAAATTGGGGTCACCCTTGAGGTCGCTGTTCACAAACGTGTGCATGTATTCCGTCACAATGGCGACCGGCCCACGTACCCCTATCCACTCCAACATGAGGGTGCCGGCACCGTCGGCTTCAAACGCGCCGGTGTTGATGAACGAAGGGGCGGTGTTGGCTTCCGGTTTGGCCTTGTACGTAAGTTTTTCTTTGATGGGGCCAGTTTGGCGGAAACCAACGGCTACATGCATGAGGTCGCGGTCAGAAGTATAGTGGGGCAAGCCGGTCACTCGGGTGGTGAACTGCGAACCGTTGTCGGAAAAAGAGTTGTCCGTTTCCCAGTAGTTGTTGAACACGCCCAGGGTATATGTCATCCTTTTCTCCAAAATGCTGTTGGAATAGCGGATGCCGATGTTGCGCTGGCGAATGAACATGGGCGAGCCAGAGCCCCTTTCCATGAACATGCCCTGGGTACCCGGGGCCACGTATTCGTGCCCAACGCCTTCCTTTTGTTTGCCCACAGTGAGCCATCCGCCCTTGTGGCCAAAGGGAATTTCGAAGTTCCAATCCACAAAATCAAGGCTCTTTTTTCCCTCCGGCGCGTCTAAGCCGTTGAAATTCACACTGACCATGTAACGCCAGGGCCTGCCTTTAAAGAAAAGCAGGTTTCCGGAGAAGATGAATCGGTCACCCCGGAACTCTGTACCGGGGTCTACCTTGCCCACCTGCTGGACGTTGTTGTCGTCCTGCACCAGGATGTTGTGGTCCAACAGGATGGCCGCGCCAATGTTGAGGGTAAAATATTTGTTTTCAAAACTGTTCCACGGCTTTTTGGTGATGGTGGGAGCCTGGGTGGCCACGTCTTCTTTGTTGACTGTCACCGTGTCGTTAAAGTTCAAAAAACCCGACGGTATGGAATCCGTTTGTTGGGCGTGGAGCGCATAGCCTGACAAGGCCAGCAACAGGAAGACAAGGGTTTTTTTCATTAGTGTTTTCGTTTCAGCAGTTTTCAAAAGCGAATGTTCTTGGGCGTCTTATCTTGAACGCAAATGTCTGTAAAACTTAAACAGCATGATAAATTCTGAAGAATTTATCGACGTCGAATTATTACTACACCCCTCTCTCCTGCGAACTGATTTATTTTCCGTCTTTTACTTCCACGACTTCATACATGTCCTTCCCATTATACTGAATGGGCTGGTAGTACGTTTCGCCGTATTTTACGTAGGTGACATCGCCTATGCGCACTTCTTCGGCACCTTCAGGCAGGTTTTCCACGATGGAGCCGGCAGTTGGAGGAATTACAGTGTAGCCTCCAGCCGATTTTTCATAGTAGGTACCGCCGTAATAGTAATTGTTGGTCGTGGTGGTTTGGTTGATGACCACCGGTTGTGCATTGGACGGCACAGTGGTCACTACGGCACCAACCGGTGCAGTTACTACCGTATAACCGCCGTTGCTGGGCGCGTAATACACCCCCTGATCGTAGTAGTAGTTCATGTTGTTGACGCTGACGATGATGGCCGTAGCGGCGAGTGTCGTGACAAAGAAGCCCCATGGATGCCACACTGGCCCCCAATAGTACGGCTGGTATGGATGGTAATAGTAATGGTGGTGGCAGTAATACGAGTGGCCACCGTAATAGTATGGCGGACGGTTGTAGGGGTATGGCGAATACCTCGGACGTGTGTTTACATTAACATTGACATCGATGTTTGTACTGTTGTTGATGTTGATGTTGTTGTTGTTGATGTTGTTGATGTTATTGTTGTTGTTGTTGCTGCCGATGTTTGTTTGATTCTTGTTGTTGATGTCCTTGGCGTTGCCGGGTGTGGGCGTAGAGGTAGTCGGTCGGCTGGTATTGCCGGGAGTAGTAGTTGGCTTGGTTGTATTGGCCGGCATTTTATTGGATGAGCTGGCGTTCCCGGGGCTGGGTTTGGCCGGCATGGTGCTCGGCTTGTTCATGTTGCCGGTGTTCACGTTAGAGCGGTCGGGCGCTTTGGTGGCACCGC
>JBMOHO010000385.1:0-3033 GCA_049317805.1 Saprospiraceae bacterium | reverse complement strand
TTTGCGGTAAATGTCAAAAATCAACGTAAAACGGTCTTTCCAAAAAGCCATGTCCATCCCAAAGTTGGTTTGGGTACTGGTTTCCCAGCGGATGTTGCTGTTGCCGGTTTCTATGATGGTGGCACCGGTGGCGATGGCGCCCCCGAAATCGTATACATACTGCCCGGTTTGCACCAGTGAGCTGTATGGGTAGTTGCCAATCTCCTGGTTGCCCAATTGGCCCCAGCTGGCGCGGAATTTCAGGGTGGATATAAACCCCACATTTTCGAAAAAGCGTTCGTTTGACACGTTCCAGGCGGCAGAAACAGAAGGAAAAACGCCCCAGCGGTTGTTTTTGCCGAAGCGCGAGGAGCCGTCGCGCCGCACTGCCGCGCTCACCACGTAGCGGTTGTCAAAAGAGTAGCCCACTTGTCCAAAATAAGACAACAACGCCCATTCGGTGGCGATGCCCGAGGCACCAATGTTGGTCAGTTCTACGGGTGTGCTGCCGTTGATGTAGCGAAACAACGGGTCGGTCTGGCGAAAGTTATTGGCCGAAGCGCCCAGGTAATCGGTGTGGTTGTCAATGGCTTCCATGCCCAACAAGGCCGAGATGCGGTGTTTTTCCCGAATGGTGCGCTTAAAGTCGAGGGTGTTGTTCCAAACGAGCGTTTGGTTGAACACCCGGCCTTCGTTGAGCGAGGTGGGACTGTACACGGCGTCGGAGAGGCGCAATTTGAACAGTTTTTCGCGCTCAAACTGGAAGTCGCCACCCAGCGTGGTGCGCAGGTTGAGGCCCTCGAGCAGCTTAAGTTCGGCATACACGTTTCCAAAAACACGGTAGCGCTTGATGGTCCAGTCGGTGTTGTTGACAAACACCACAGGGTTGGCATTGCCATCGCCGTACAGGTTCGGGTCACCCAGTTCCGACGACACATTCACGTAGCTCCCGTCGGCATTTCGAATGGGAAACACCGGCGCTGCGATGAGGGCGTATCGGATGCCATTCAGTTGATTGCCCGGCCCGTAACCGTCGCCCGAAGCACCGATCAACTTGCGGTCGGTGTGCGAAAACGACAGGTTGTTGCCCACTTTGAAGCGTTTATTGCCCATTTCGCCGTTGAAACGCACCTGGTATTTGTCGAACGACTGCCCTTTGAAAATGCCGTCTTGCGTGTGGTATTCGCCGGAGATGTAATAATTGCTCAACGGCGTGCCTCCGGAAGCCGACAGGGCGTAGTGCTGAATCGGTGCCGGGTTGAACACCTCGGCCAGCCAGTCGGTGTCAGCCAGCGTATCCAGGATGGCCGGATCGTAGGTGGGGAGTTGGTTGGCCGGATTGCGCAGGGCGTTGGCGTTGGTGATGGCCTCGTTGCGGATGGTCAGGTAGTCCTCGGAATTGAGCAATTCGGGCAGGCGGACGGCCTGTTGGATGCCCGCGTAGGCCTCAAAGGAAAAGACGGGCTTGCCCGATTTGCCGCGTTTGGTGGTGATGAGCACCACGCCGTTGGCTGCGCGGGCACCGTAGATGGCTGCTGCGGCACCGTCTTTGAGCACTTCGATGGACTCAATGTCGCCGGGCGAAAACATGTTGATGTTGCCAGTGGTGGGCACGCCGTCGATTACAAACAGGGGGTTGTTGTTGCCCAGGGTGCCTGCGCCCCGGATGCGCACCGCGATGTCGTCGCCCGGTGAGCCAGTAACCTGGGTGACCTGCACCCCGGCGGCCTGCCCTTGCAAGGCCTGATCAATGCCGACAACCACCAGGTTCTGGATGTCTTTGGATTTGATGGTGGCGATGGACGAGGAGATGTCACTCCTGACCTCTTTTTTGTAGCCCGTCACTACCACATCCTGCAGCATGTTATCTCCTGCGATCAGGGTGATGGCCAGCGTCGTTCGGCCCGCCAGCGGTTCTTCCAGGTCGGCATAGCCAAAATAGCGGAACAGCAACACCGCATTGGAGTCGGTCACCTCAAAACTGAAATGGCCGACAGCATCCGTGGTGATGCCCCGGCTGGTTCCTTTTTGCTGCACGCTGACGCCCACCAGTGGTTGATTATCTTCCGATGATATCACCGTGCCTGACACGGGAAACACTTGCGCACATAGTGGCGTTGTTTGGGCAAAACAAAGAAATAAGGTTACGCAAAGGATAAAGAGGGGCTGTATATCCATTGCCCCCTGTAAATTTTTTTTTGTAGCAGAAAGATTCATCGGAATTGTTTTTGGTTGTACTTACAAAAGTCCAAAAGAATAAAAAAGCAATCCGATACAATGCGGGAGAAATATAGTACTTTCGTGCAGCCATGGAAATTTATCGTGAAATAACGCCCCTGGAGGCACCCGACGTTTTTGTCGTACTGGACTCTGCCTGCAACGGCTTCCATTATCCCATACACAACCACCCGGAGTATGAGATTAACCTCGTAATGGGCATTTCGGGCACGCGGTTGGTGGGCGATTCAACGGAGCGGTATGCCAACTGCGATCTGGTGCTGCTGGGGCCTTACCTGTACCACAAATGGGATGGCGACGAGCAATTGCTGCACAGCGGGCAGCCATACCGGGTTATTACCATTCAGTTTGCCATGGATTTGTTCAGCGGCCAACTGTTTCAAAAAGAGCGTTTTTTCAAAATCCGCAAATTGCTGAGCGATTCCTGCCGGGGCATTCGGTTTCACGGCAACACCTTTTTGGAAGCCACGCGCATCATGGTTGCCCTTACGGAGAATAAAGGATTTGCCAGCATCATCGAGTTTCTGCAACTGCTGGATCTGCTGTCGCAATCCACCGAAGCAGAAGTGTTGGCCAGCGAGGGGTTCTCGCCCAAGGCACCCTGCTCGGAGAACAACCGCATTCAGGTAGCCTACAACTACATTCTGAGAAACTTCATCAATCCTGAACTGAAAATGATTCTGGATGGCGGAGATTGCCGAAGTCGTGCGCGGCGAGACGCTGCTTAACTTCCGCGAAGGCGGCGTGTTCCCGGCGGAATGGCCGGCCTCAGGCCGCCGGATCGAGAAAATGGTCACCGCCGTGCGCAAGTTCGGC
>JBMOHO010000384.1:0-3047 GCA_049317805.1 Saprospiraceae bacterium | reverse complement strand
AGGATTTGAATATGCAACTCTCCCCCAACCCCACCTCCGGGGCCGCACAACTCACTTTCGGCGCGCCCTATTCCGGCTCGCTGCTGGTGACAGATCAGTTCGGTCGGATGGTGCTGCGCCAAAACATTAAAGCGCAAACGGCGGTGCAACTTGAGGCGGCAGAGCTGCCCAACGGTCTGTACTGGATACACGCCGTTTCCCCAGCTGGCGAGCAAAAGGTATTGAAAATGGTCATTGTGCATTAACAACACAAGAGGCGGCTTTGCCACGCTTACCATAAACTTGCTTGTTTTCCTGAATAAGACCAAACGTGAGTGTCTTTCAGGAGGAATCTACATATACCAAAAGCCAATAAGTGCTCCAACGGCCTTTTGGGTTGTGTAGATTCCTCCTGAATGACACCAGCGTTTGGTCATTTCAAAACAGAAAAATGACAAGGAGCCAATTTTTAGTAGAATACAATTTTTTTTCAACCACAATTCTAAAACATGAAATTCAACACATACGTGCTGCACCTAATCATGGTGTTGCTTACCCTCCCACTCGCTGCCCAAAAGGAAGACTACATCTGGACGTTGGGCTACCTACCAAATGTTCCTCAAGAAAAGTTCGGTGGCACTATGCTGAATTTTAACACCCCTGATGGATTACCTTCATATTACCCTGTGGGCGCAGATATCACTCCCGTCGGGGTCATTTCTACGCCAGCAGGTAAATTACAAGCCTATTCAGGGGGCTGCCAAATAGCCAACGGCTACCACAACATCATGACCAATAGTGAGGGCCTCAATGAAGGGATAATAGCAAGTTACTATTGTGGGAAACAGGGATATCCTACCAGTAACACTGTCATGTTCTTAAACACCCTTAATGACTCTACTCAATACTATTTATTCCATATTAGAAGAAATGAAACCTTCTTGTATACTGACTTTTTAACCACTCAATTCATCATTGATATAGACAACCCAAGTGGCTTGGTAATACAAAAAAATGTAATCGCATTGAACGACACCTTCTCAAACCACCTCACCGCAGTGCGCCACGGCAACGGCCGCGACTGGTGGGTAGTAGCCAACAAAGACCGGGGAAACGGTGTTTTTTTGTTCCGGTACACCCCAGAGGGAGTTGTAACAAATAAGTTGCAGCACATCGGTCAGCCCTGGAATGCAGAAAGTTACGCTGGGCAGTCTGTTTTTTCGCCCGACGGGCGCTTGTACGCCCGT
The DNA here is from genome assembly GCA_049317805.1 of Saprospiraceae bacterium. Taxonomy (GTDB): domain Bacteria; phylum Bacteroidota; class Bacteroidia; order Chitinophagales; family Saprospiraceae; genus M3007. The sequence goes on along the minus strand of JBMOHO010000384.1, from coordinate 1,821 downwards.
GCCAGCCCATACAACATGCTGGAGGTATTTGATTTCGACCGCTGTGCGGGGGTGTTTTCGAATCCCCGGTTTGTGCAGATGCCCGACACCGCAGCTTACGCATGCGGCGTGGCTTTTTCGCCCAATAGCCGCTATTTGTACCTGACCACAGGTTTACAATTACACCAGTACGACATGGAGGCCCCAAACATGGAACTCAGCCGCATATTGATTGACACATTTGACTGGTTTGCTGCTCCGTTTCCAACTACTTTTTATCAGATGCGATTAGCACCAAACAACCGAATTTATATGTTGGGTACTAATGGTGTGAACTATATGCACACGATCCACCAGCCCGATCAACCTGGCAAGGCCTGTGATTTTAGACAGCATGATCTGGAAACGCCTACCTATGTATTGATGGGAATACCCAATGTCCCATTCTTCCGCTTGTACGACCAGCAGGGCAGCCCCTGCGACACCTTGGGCATCAACGGGCCGATGGTGTCGGTCGGGCAGCTGCCAGGTGACCAGGATTTGAATATGCAACTCTCCCCCAACCCCACCTCCGGGGCCGCACAACTCACTTTCGGCGCGCCCTATTCCGGCTCGCTGCTGGTGACAGATCAGTTCGGTCGGATGGTGCTGCGCCAAAACATTAAAGCGCAAACGGCGGTGCAACTTGAGGCGGCAGAGCTGCCCAACGGACTGTACTGGATACACGCTTACAGTCCCGCAGGCGAAAAACGGACGGTTAAATTGGTGATACTCCATTAGGTTTAGTTAACGAGTAGGCCGACTGTCGAAATATCGACAGTCGGCCTGTATTTTTTCACCACCATCATAGCTGAATCATGAAACCCATATCCTGCATTGCCCTATCGGCCCTCCTTCTGCTCGCACATGAAGTAACTGCCCAAAAAGAAGACTACATTTGGCCATTGGGCTACCTGCCCAACTTGCCAGCGGAGAAGTTTGGCGGAAGTATGCTAAATTTTCATCATCCTGATAGCCTAGTATCATTTTATCAAGTGGCGCTAAGGTTTACTCCTTGTGCCGTAATATCAACACCTGAAGGAACATTACAAGCATATTCAGGCGGTTGCCAAATTGCTAATGCAGAACATGAGATTATGGAAAATGGAAACGACATCAATGAAGGTGAGTATGCTGATTACTATTGTGAAGCGTTAGGCTACCCAACAGGCAACGGGGCACTTTTACTTAGCACATTGGGAGAGCCGTCACTTTATACGTTGTTTCATATTTTTCTGGGCAATCTTAATAATTTTCTGTATTCTGATATCCTCATCAGCACAATTACGTTCAATGCAGACCACCCAAATGGCATCGTAATCAACAAAAATACGAACATAATAAACGATACCTTCTCCGACCACCTCACCGCGGTACACCACGGCAACGGCCGAGACTGGTGGGTGGTGGCGCATAAGGACAGGGGCAACGGCGTTTTTTTGTTTCGGTACACACCGGAAGGCATTTCAGAGATCAAAACGCAAAACATCGGTCAAATATGGAATCTCGGCAGCTATGCTGGACAGTCTGTTTTTTCGCCCGACGGGCGCTTGTACGCCCGAGCCAGCCCGTACAACTATTTGGAAGTGTTTGACTTTGACCGCTGTGCCGGGGTGTTTTCAAACCCCCGGTTTGTGGATATGCCAGATACGGCTGCTTATGCGTGTGGGGTGGCTTTTTCGCCTAACAACCGGTTTGTGTATCTGACCACAGGGCTGCAACTGCACCAGTATGACATGGAATCGCCCGACATGGAAGCCAGCCGCCTATTGATTGATACGTTTGACGGTTTTAGGGCACCAT
>JBMOHO010000383.1:0-3111 GCA_049317805.1 Saprospiraceae bacterium | reverse complement strand
CCACGAACCGTTTCACAGCAACATACACACGATGGAATGAGGGCAAAAAATTCCGTATTCCGTATTCCGCATTCGAAAATCGTTTTACCGCAAGACCGTCACATCCCCTTCAAACAACTCCGTTTGGCCGTCTACAAATTTGATGCGGGCCTGCCAGACGTATACTGCCGGACTGGGCAACTCGCCTTGTATGCGGCCGTCCCAGCCCGCCGACTCATCGCCTGGTGTTATGTGGGCACCTTGCCACACGAGGCTGCCCCAGCGGTCAAACACATGGATGGATTCAATGTCTACGGCCGCTTTGGCGTACAGGATGAAGCGGTCGTCGCGCCCGTCGTCGTCGGGTGAAAAAATATTGGGAGCATATACCTTGCGGCCGCGGTCAACCAGCACACGGGTAGTCGCTTCGGCCGTGCAACCGTTGAGGTCGGTGATGCTTAAGCGGTACTGACGCGTGAGCAGGGGTTTGGCCGCAGGCTCCGGACAATCGGCGCACGACAAGTCCACGGCCGGTGTCCATGTCCACGAAGCAATGCCCGAAGCGGGCGGTACGGTTGTTGGCGTCAGGAAAACAGAGTCGCCTAAAGACATGGTATACGTTGGCGGAAGCAGTACTTCCGGGTACGCTGGTGGATCCAGTTCAACCGCCTCGGCAGCGGTGCAGCCGTACGCGTCGCGCAGGATGAGCGTGTATATGCCTGGTTCAAGTTGGTAAAAAACCGGCGTAGCCTGAAATGTTAGTCCACCATTGATGGAATAACCCAGAGGCTTGACCGCCTCCGGCTCCGCTGCAATGTCAATCCTGCCAAGGGGATTCAGGCAATCTGGTTGTTCGGCCGTCGGCACAAATGCAGGTTCTGGCGCTTGATTCACCAGCACCGAGTCGGTGTCTGAGCAGCCGTTGTCGAGTCGAGTGACCGTAAGCGTATACACCCCTGGAGCGCCCACGCTGGGAGTGGGGGTATTGGCACCCGAAACCAGGTCGCCGCCGCCTGCCGCCGACCACAGGTATGCCAGTCCTGTGGGCGAGCCACTGCCCGACAGCGCAGTTTGGGTTTGGTTGCAGTGGAGCAGTCCGGGTTTGCCGGCGTCTGCAATGGGGAGAGTAAGATTTTGTGGCACCTGCACCTGGGCGCTGCTGGTGCAACCATTTTGCAGGTTTCTTACCAAAAGGGTATAGGCGCCGGATTGAGCCACCACGGGCATGAGGCCGTTGCCGCCGGAAACAATGCCGCTGCCGCTCCATTGCAGGTTGAATGCCGGGCCAATGCTGGAGCCGGTGGCGTTGAGGGTAAGGGATTTGACCGCGCAGGACAATGTGCCCGGCGGCGCAATGGTTGCCAGCGGACGCAAGGTGTCGATGACCACCTGAACGCTATCCGCTGCACGGCAACCGTTGGATAGATCGGTAACAGACAGGATGTACCAGCCGGCGGCTCCAGCCAGGGGCGTCAGGCTTGTGGTGCCGCTGACAATGCCGGGTCCCGACCAATTGTATTGCATTTGGGTGCCAATGCTGGATCCACTGCCGTTCAATTGAACCTGTTTCACCATGCAGGTGAGCGTATCGGCCGCACCTGCACTTGCAATTGGGGGGATTGTGTTTTGTACAACGTCCAGCGTGTCGGCACTGCTGCAGCCGTTTTGCAGGTTTTGAACGGTCAAGGTGTACGCGCCGGGTGCGTCCACGCCGGGGTTCAAGGTGTTTTGGCCACCGGTGAAATTGCCGTTTGTGGTAGTCCATTGCAGGGCATAACCGCTGGCGGGTTGCAGCACATTTCCCGACAGGGCAATCTGTTGAATGCTGCATGAAAGGGCAGTCGGATTGTCCAGTGTAAATGTGGGCGGGGTCACGTCAGCGCTCACCGCCATAACCGCTGTACCGATACAGCCGTTTTGCTGGTTGGTTACGGTGATGGAGTACAGGCCCGGGGCATCCACCACAGGCGCAGCGCCGTTGGCGCCTGAGGCGATGTTGCCTCCGTTGCTGGCAGCCCACGCATAAGCGTAACCGTTTCCAACCGGTTGTGCAGACAAACCCATGCTAACGATGTTGCAGGTGAGTGTGGCTGGCGGGGCAATGGAGGCATTGGGAGCCGTTTTGTTTTCCACGACCTGTATGGTAGCCTGGGCGCTGCAGCCGTTGGCGGTATTGTCTACAGTAAGCTGATATGCCCCTGGCAAATTGACCGTTGGGTTGAGGGTGCTCTGGCCTGATACCAGTCCCGGGCCTGCCCAGGAATACTGAAATTTGACACCAATGCTGCCGTTTCCAGGCAACACTACGCTGCTGGCGGCGCAGGTCAGCGTATCTGGCGCGCCGATGGCGGCTGCCGGTACATTGCTGTCTGTAAAAACCTGGATGCTGTCTGTGGCGTCGCACCCATTAACCGGATTGGTGACGTTGACTGTATACGTGCCTGGGGCACCCACCACGGGCGTAGGTGTGTTTTGGCCCGACAACAGCACGCCGTTTTGGGTTTGCCATTGATAAACAAAACCGGCAACCGGGTTGTCCAGAGCCAGGGTATCGCGCAGTTTGATGCAAGTGAGTGAATCGGCAGGCAAAATTTGGAAAACAGGCGACTGCAGGTCTGTCGTGGCAGCAACCGTAGCAGTGCTGCTGCATCCATTGGCCGCGTTGGACACGATAAGTTGGTAATTTCCGGCCGTACTGATGACCGGTGCGGGCGTATTGGCACCCGAAACAATTTGGCCTCCGTTGGCCGCAGCCCAGGCGTATGTTATTCCAGAGCCAGAAGCCGAACCGGCCGAACTGAGGGTGATTTGAGTGTTCGTACAGGTTATCGGCCCGGGCGCGGCGGCTGAGGCGGCGGGTGCAGTGGTGTCAATGGAAACGGAAACCGATTCCGTAGCGGTGCAGTTGTTTGCCAGATCGGTGATGACTACGGTGTACAAGCCGGGTGCGTCAATGAGCGGGTTGGCGCTGCCTGTACCCGAGGCGATGTTGCCCCCGTTGCCCGCGGTCCAGGCAAAAGCGTATGCGTTTCCGGCGGGTTGTGCCGACAAATTTAAGCTAATGGTGTTGCAGGTGAGTGTGCCGGGCGGGGCAATGGATGCAGTGGGGGTTGTTTTGTTTTCCTGCACCTG
>JBMOHO010000382.1:0-3144 GCA_049317805.1 Saprospiraceae bacterium | reverse complement strand
TTTTATGACGGCCGTGGTAACAGCAGTTCCGGTACAACCATTTGCATCGGTTACTTTAATGGTGTACACCCCGTTAGAAAACGTACTGGTTGTAAACGGAAAAGGATTTTGGAAAGTCGCCGAATAACCAGAACCCGCAGGGCCTGTCCATAAAAAAGCATAGGAACCCGTGCCGCCCTGGGGCAAAGCAGTGAGGGTTAACAAACTGCCCTGACAGGTTGGGCCTGCGTTGGACGCCGTAATGGTCGGATTGCCGAAGCCTGCAACGGTTTTACTTGCCGTTGCGGTACAACCGGAATTATCAGTTACCGTAAGGGTATAAATGCCTTCTGCTGCGGTGGTGAGCATAAAAGGCGTGGGATCTTCCAGTGCAGCAGTAAATCCATTCGGACCCGACCAGGCAAAGGTGGTATAGGGCGGATTTCCGCCGGATGGTGTAGCATTGATGGCCAGGTTGTTGTTCAAACAAGTGGGCCCGGTGGTAATCGTTATGGAAGGCGCCTGGCGAACTGTTACACTGGTGGTAGCAGTACCGGAGCAACTGTTGCCGTCGGTAACCGTCACCGTGTACGTTCCTGCGGAAGCGGATACGGCGTTAAATCCTGCCGGATCCTCCATGCTATCGGCAAAACTGTTTGGACCTTGCCATGAAAAGGCATAGTTCCCGTTTCCACCCTGGGGCGTTGAACTGAGCAACACAGGGGTACCCATGCACACGGGACTATTGGAGGCTGCGGTGACGGTTGGCTTGGCATTCACCTGAATGATGCGGGTGGCCACCGAGGCACAGCCATTGGCAGATGTTACGGTAACGGTATAGGTGCCTGCAGCACTGGAAATGGCCGCAAAGGGTGCAGGATTTTGGGCTGCGGAGGTAAAATTGAGTGGACCAGCCCAGTTAAACGTATAGGGTGTGGTTCCACCGGTTGGGGAGGATGTAAGTAGAATATTAGCGCCTACACAAACCGGGCTGTTGCCGGTGGTTACAACCGTGGGCGCCACATTTACGGTGGAAACCACGATGGCCCTGGAGGCGGTGGCAGTACAGCCATTGCCGTCTGTGACCGTAACGGTATAAGTACCTGATGCCGCAGCCGATCCCGAAAACGGAATCGGGTTGGCCAAGGTAGAAGCAAAATTATTTGGACCCGCCCACAAATAGGTAAATGGTGCCGTGCCGCCGGTTGTAGCAGAAGTAAGCGTCACATTGCTTCCCTGACAAACAGGGGTCGCGCCGCTCGCGGTAATGCTTGGCGTGGCATTTACCATAACTGCACTTGAGGCAGTGGATACACAGCCTCCCGCAGTCGTTACTGTAACCTGATAATTACCCGCTGCCGCTGCGGTGGCATTGAACGCAGGCGGATTCTGGTTGCTGGCGCTAAAATTATTTGGTCCAGACCAGGCATACACATACGGAGTGGTACCGCCTGTTGCAGCAACGGCGAGTGTAATCGGCGCGCCGACGCAAACGGGTGTGTTGGCGGTTGCTGTGAGTGTTGGTTTGGCTTCCGATTTGAAAACCACCGTTTGTGAACCAGTAACGGTGCACCCCTTGTTGTCCGTAACCGTCAGTTGGTAGGTTCCGCCTGCTGCGGCAGAAGCGGCAAAAGGGGTTGGATCTTCCTGGGTGGAAGCGTAGGCATTTGGACCGCTCCAGGCATACGTATAAGGCGCTGTGCCACTGCCCGGTGTGGCCATCAGGGCAATTTGATCTCCGATACAAACTATTGAAGATGAACCGGTTAAACTTACCGTTGGCGCTGGATGCACCACAACGCTGGCTACGCCGGTACATTGTGCCACATTGGTAACCGTGACCGTGTACACCCCGGCAAGGGTTACACCGATGCTCGCCGTGGTTTGGCTTGTATTCCAGAGGTACGTTCCGCCGCCAGTGGTGGAAAGCACGACCGCCCCCGACAAACACACCGTACTCCCGCCATTGATGGTGGGGGTAAAACTTTCTACCGGGTTATCGGTCACCGTCACCTCCAGGGTGATTTCGTTGGTCAGGTTGTTGGTGTTGGTGACCCGAATGGTGACCAGGTATTTATTGTCGAGGTTTGCATCGGCCGGGGTTTCAAAATTGGGGACAAAATTGTTCCAGCTCAATTTACCCGTTGTAGCGTTGATGCTAAATTTCGTTTGATCGGCACCACCGACCAGCGCATAGGTCAAACCATTGCCTTCCGAAAAGTTCGGATCGTAGGTTTGGGCATCATACAATTCCAGGCAAGTATTTTCCTGAAAGTTGACCCCCGAAGAAGAGATAATCGTTGGGTTGGGGTTGTTAAATCGTGTATAACTGCCTGTTGCCGTATCCCGGCGCGCTGCCAGGTTGGGGAAAGGACAATCCCACACCATATAGTTTACAGGCAAGGTGCCAAACCAATTGGTGTCGTTGATGCCCATGCTCACCACCCCTGAAGGAGCAATACTGGGCGTAAGCGGGCAATATTGGATCAAATAAGGCGCGCCCGCCGATCCAGCCGAGCCGCCAGGCACAAAAGCCTGATTGGTAGCCAGGGTGTAGAGGTATTGGCGGCTGGCATCGTATAACCTAAACGTAAGGTTACCCGTCCCCAAATTAGCGAGGGTGAGGTTGTAGGTAATATTGGGCGCCGTGCCGGTCGGGCCAGCCTTGCCAACGAGGGTATTTCCGCGGAAGGCAGCGAGTTCAGTACCCGCGCCCGCCATTTGAATTTTATCAAACAAAGGACGCGCAATCACCGTCATCGGGTTGGCGCCCGGTGCAACCGTTGCCCAGCCTGGATTGGCCGTGGAGCCACTAAACGGCGTCACGTAATAATCAAATGCCCGGCAAGCCCCCGTAAATACCAGGGCGTTGTCGAGGTCGTAATCCGTGAAGGTTTGTCCGACATTGATGCTTTGAGCAGGAATTGCGTTCAGCACCGGCGCCGCATAAAAGGGGTTTACCGTAAATTTAGGGGTGGTCGACCCGCTTTTCATGTTGGCCGTTTGCTCGGTCGCAACCACACGCACCGTATCGGTACCCGTCCAGCTGCCCGAAATTGGACTGACGGTCAGGATGGTACCATTGATGGTTGCGTTCAAATTTGCACCCGACACCACCGAATACGTCACCGGATCGCCGTCGTCGCTGATCAGGTAATTGGCCAG
>JBMOHO010000381.1:0-3146 GCA_049317805.1 Saprospiraceae bacterium | reverse complement strand
TCGCATTTGTTGGTGGTTGGATTTTTTCATTTCCTGTCCAATGGTAGCCATCGGGAAAGCCGCAGCCGATTCGGCCAACACTACGCCGTCGGTGGGTTTTTCGGTGACCACTTCCACCATGCCCAAACTGGATACGGCATAGCATTTGGCGTATTTTTCGCATTCTTTGGGGTCATTCACCGGAATGCTTTGGTTGTTGGTGCCGCTGCCTTCACAGATGCACTCCCACTGGGTGGTTTGGACAAGCTTCACCTCACGTGACCCGATCAGCGTTTTATACTGGTTATTGGATTTGAGGAGCCAGTTTTTGCCCTTTTCCCAGCCAATCTTCGATTTGCGCACCTGCCAGTACTCCGTATCCCAAATGGCACAAAATGGAGTCATAATAATCCATTCCCATTTATCACATGGCAACCCCTTGTCTTCCAGGTATTGCTGTCGGATACGCTTGTGCTCATAATTGGCCTCGTATTGGGTCAGCAGGTTATTGAAACGGTCGACCATCGATTCGTCGGGCATGGCACTGAATGGAGGAAAGTTATTGGGGTTTTGAACGGACAGGCTGCTGAGCGTCCGGTAAAAAATAGGCTCACTTTCCACTCCAAAGAATGCTACACTGGGCAAAGTGGTGGAATAGCTGTTCAGTTCTGCCAAAGGCGCTGCGCCAACCTCATAATCTTTTCGAATCGGTTGCTGTTGATCTTTGAATACAATGGGCAGGATATGTTCGCCAAATACGTCGCCAAACCGGTTGATGACGTTCTCTAATTTTTCATCCTTCAAAATGAAATCAATTTTGAGCGATTTTTGCAAATCTTTGCTTGGGCCGGCAGATAAGGCCTTAATAGCTTCAGATCCCATTTGATGGAGCAGGGTTTCGTTGTTCAGGATCATGGCCCCGGCATGTGGCGAACCGAAAGTAACCATCCCGCCAAATTTGCGCTCGCCTTCTAATCCCAGATCACTGTACATCTTGTCGGTAGCCCGAGAAATCAACCCGCCCTGGCTGTGCCCGATTAAAAAATTGACCCTCGGATCCTCAATGTTGTTGTTGATGCAAGCGGATTTACCGGTGGAGGACAAAAAGTTGTCAAGGCTGATGGATGCTCCGGAAAAATTAAACTGAAGATAAGAGGGGTAGAGGGAAGTTACCCTGCGGGGCTTGTAGCCAGGTACCTCTTGGCCTGGCGCTTGGAATTGTGTGGCTCCGCCTACAACACCCCATGATTCCGGCGCGCCGCCCAATCCGTGCACCCAATACACGATGCGGTCTCCCGGAAATACGGGCGGGGTGCCGCCACGCGGTTTCACAGTGGGCGGAGGCGGCGTTTTAATGGTGGTGGTGCCTTCCCGCACAGACTGGTTGTTGTTGGTTGGGCATTGAGCCGAGGCGGAGGTGAAGACCGCAGCAATCATGGCCAAAAGTAAGATAACGTGTTTCATTGTAACGTGTTTTTGAATGTGAAGAGATTAGCGGCTTGCTGGACGGTTGATTTGGTACTGGTCGTACAATGTGTATTCTACACGGGTAATGCACACACCCGAATTCAAGGTTTCGAACGTTTTTTCGATTTTGACCGACGGCACATTCCGGCCTTCAAGGCTGACGTACCGTTGATAGAGTTCGGTGGCTAAACGCCCTTGCTCGCTGATCTGGATGTTCACACTCAGGTTAACGGGATCGTATAAATGCGTTTGGCCTTCCGTTTGGATGCTGTACTGACCTCCGGGCAGCACATTCACCACAGCGCCTTGTGTGCGGAGTTGCGCCAGTTGCGCTGCCGTAGGCACAACAAAGGATTTCCCGGGCAATAGCCCGTCTTGGGCAATCGACTGTTTCAACTGGTTGTAAGCCTCCAAATCTGCTCCCGTGTGCGGTGCAAAATACTTGACCTGATTTTTGTCGTCCCACAGCGCCAATCCATTCTGGTCGTTCAAGATGGTTCGTGTGGGGCGCATCCAGGGTTCGTATACGTCTGTGTTTTCGATGACGATTCTGGTACTCACATTTTGCTGCTGATCAACCGATTGGGTAACACGGCGGGTTTCTGACTGGCGGCTCAGGCCCTCTTTTTCCAAGGGAGAAAGCAGTTGCGCTTGTGCAGGGTCGAAGGTGACAAACCGTTTGATGGTCTCCCGGTAAGTCACTTGCTGGGTAATGGTTGGCGTGCCCTGCGCTCCGGTCAGGGTCACCATGAGAAACAGCAAAAATGCCGTTAATGCAGATAACGATAATGACTTGTACATGTGCGTGTATTGAAAAAATGAAGCGCCTACTCTATTAAGGGCTTTTCGGCTTGCGCCCTTGCTGCAGCAGATTGACTGGCACAAAGGTGAGGGGAATAATCAACCGGTTATCGGACAGTTTAGCAAATTTTAAGGGTCTTTTTTGTACAAAAAAAACATAAAAAAGTTAAATAATGATTTGAAAATCAATAAAATGATAAACCCAGATTGTGCATCGAGGTTTCTAAAAAATCTTGCTGGTCTACTTAGTCAATGTACCGTTTCCCCAAATCCCCGTACGCATCAATCCGCCGGTCCCTGAAAAACGGCCAGATGCGGCGCACCGCTTCGGTGCGGGCTTTGTCTACTTCCACCACCACATTCTCCTCCCGACCCGGGCTGCACAGGTGGAGCACTTCGCCTTGTGGGCCGGCCACAAAACTTTGTCCCCAAAACTGGATGCCGCCGGTCACGCCTGTCCAGTCCGGCTCCATGCCTGTGCGGTTGACGGTGATCACCGGCAGGCCGTTGGCCACTGCATGGCCGCGCTGGATGGTGAACCAGGCGCCGTGCTGCCGGTCTTTTTCGGCCTGGGGGTCGCTGCTTTCCCAGCCGATGGCGGTGGGGTATATGAGCATTTCGGCGCCCGCCAGGGCCATGAGGCGCGCAGCCTCGGGGTACCACTGATCCCAGCAGACGAGCACGCCCAATTTGCCCACGGAGGTTTGAATGGGTTCAAAACCGAGGTCGCCCGGGGTAAAATAAAATTTTTCGTAGTAGGCCGGGTCGTCCGGTATGTGCATTTTGCGGTACATGCCCGCGGTGGAACCGTCTTTGTCAAACACCACGGCGGTGTTGTGGTACAAGCCGGGCGCCCGTTTTTCGAACAGCGAGCTTACCAGCACCACGCCGTGTTCCTT
>JBMOHO010000380.1:0-3154 GCA_049317805.1 Saprospiraceae bacterium | reverse complement strand
CCGGTGCTCTCTGGCGACGGCGTTTTGTGCGCCGGCACAAGCGGTTCGTACAGCGTCACGGCTATTCCCGGCGCTACATCATACAACTGGACGATTCCAACCGGCGGCGTGATCGTGTCGGGTCAGTCCACGGCGTCAATTGTCGTGGATTGGCTTTCGGCTCCCGGGGGGAACGTGTGCGTGTCTGCGGGAAGCGATTGTGGCCCCAGCCCGCAACAGTGTTTTCCGGTTGTCGTATCGGCACAACCCACCGCGCAGGCCGGGTCTGATGCCGCCATTTGTGGCTCCTCGATTGGTTTAAATGCTACCAACAGTGTGTCTGGCAGCGTCGGCACTTGGTCGCTAATCGGCGGGCCAGGCACAGCCGTTTTTGCAGACGCCGCCAATCCGAACAGCAGCGTTTCGGTGAGTCAAAATGGTTCATACGCATTCGCCTGGACAGAAACCAACAGCACTTGTACCGACACGGATACGGTACAAATTGCCTTCAATGCAGCTCCCGAGGCGGTGCAAATTGTGCCGGATTGCGACGCCAACAACCAAAACTACACCATTACCTTCCAAATCATCGGGGGCACAGCGCCCTTTGCCGTGTCCGGAGGCGTGGTAACGGGTAATGTCTTTGTTTCCGATCCGATACCGAGTGGACAAACGTTTTCTTTTGTGGTGACCGACGCCAACAATTGCACTTCACAACCAGTCGGCGGAGCGTTCAACTGCAACTGCTCCACTTTTGCAGGGCAAATGAACCAGCAAGCCCTTAGCGCATGCGAAGGCGGTTCGGTCAACGCACAATACCTCGGCGGAGCGGTGCTGGACGGCAACGACGTGGCGGCATACATCCTGCACAGCAATGCGGGTGTTTTTCTGGGCACAGTGTGGGCGCAAAACACGACAGGTGCCTTTACCTTCCAGCCGGGCATGGTTTACGGCAACACCTATTATGTATCTTACGTGGTGGGCGATGCCTTGAATGGCTTTCCGGATCCTGCCGATCCTTGTTTGTCCGTATCAACGGGCCAACCGGTGGTGTTTTACCAAAATCCGGTGGCCAACGCCGGCATCGACCAGAGCGCCTGCGGGTTAAGCCAAGCCATCAACGGAAATGGCAGTACGGGCGTGTGGTCTGTATCGGCCTCGCCGGTAGGCGGAAATATTCAGATTGACAACCCGGCCAGCCCCGCCGCCAATGTGCTGGCCTCTTTATTTGGTGCGTATACACTGACCTGGACATTGACCCAAAACGGCTGTTCGGATACCGATGATGTCGTCTTAAACTTCAATGATGCGCCTGCAGCTGGCGTAATTACCGAAACTTGCGACGCCACCAATGAAAATTACCAGGTATCGTTTGACGTGACGGGTGGGCTTGCGCCTTATTCAATCAACGGCAATCTGCTGGCTCTCAGTTCATATCTTTCACCTGCTATACCCAGTGGAACGCCTTATGTGTTCGTCCTGACAGACGCCAATGGATGCTCACCGGCTCCCATCACCGGCATTTACGACTGCAATTGCAGTTCCAACGCCGGTCAGATGAGCGCTCAAACGCTCACTGCTTGTCAGGGAGAAACCGTTGCCGCCCAACCGCAAGGCGGAAGTGTGCTTGATGGCAACGACGTATTGGCATACGTACTGCATACAGGCGCTGGCAACACCCTTGGTACAGTGGTTGCCCAAAATCAGACGGGTGTTTTTGCGTTTCAAGCGGGCATGGTGTACGGACAAACGTATTACGTGTCTGCGGTGGTAGGCAACAACACGGCCGGATTCCCGGACCCCAATGATCCATGTTTTTCTGTGGCACAAGGTCAGCCGGTGGTTTTTCTGGAAAATCCGGTTGCAAATGCCGGAACAGACAATGCAGTGTGTAGCCTCAGTATTGGATTACAGGCCGCCGTTGGTGCTTTCAACGGCCAATGGAGTTTGGTTTCCGGTGCCGGAACGGCCGTGTTTGCCAATCCGGCAGCCCCCGCAACAAATGTCCTGGTAAACAATTATGGCACATACCGTTTTGCCTGGACAGAAACCAACGGCATTTGTACCGATGCGGATACCGTACTTGTCCGTTTTCAGGAAACACCCTCGGTAGCCAACATCGTGCCTTTATGCAATTCTACGAATACGCAATTCACGTTGTCGTTTGACGTGCTGGGCGGGCAAACGCCATATGCGGTGACCGGTTTGAGCGGCACGTTTTCCGGCAACACATTTACATCGACGCCGCTGGTCGAAAACAGCATATACCTGTTTTCCGTAACCGATGTCAACGGCTGCGTTTCCGATGTGTCTACCGGAAGCCATGAATGCAACTGTACTACCAACGCCGGAAACATGGTGCTCACACCCGCTGTTTTTTGTGCCAATACGCCAGCAAGCGCCGTTTGGAACAACAATGCGGTGCTGGATGGCGACGATGCGGTTCAATTTATCCTGCACACCCTGCCGACCAATAGCGTGGGAACGGTGCTGGCAACCGCCAATCAACCGGTATTTGCCTTCGGCGCTGGTTTGCAAACAGGCGTAACGTATTACATTTCGGCTGTGGTGGGCAACAGTGCAGGCGGCACAGTTGACCTGACAGACCCGTGCCTGAGTGTAACGCCATGCGCTCCGGTGCAGTGGAAGCCCATGCCGACCGCCAGCTTGAGTGGCGACGCGACTATATGTGCGGGTGGTAGCAGTACACTGACTTTTTCGGGTACAGGCACTTTTCCCTTGCAGGTCACGTACCAATCCGGCAGCGCAGGCGCGATCAACCAAACACTTGTCAATGCGCAACCCTTCACCCTCAATGTATCGCCAGCAAACACCACGACTTATACCCTTGTGTCTGTAAGCGACGGCACAGCACCCACTTGTTCCAGTGTGTTAAACCAAAGTGTGACGGTGGCGGTCAATCAGCCGGTGACGGCGGGGGTGGCCCTGGCACCGACGGAACGTTGTGCAGGCCCGTCGCCAACCATAGCCTTGGGAACGCTGTTAACCGGCAATGATCCGGGAGGCCAATGGACTGATGTGTCTGTTGTGCCCGCACTACCAGGTACTTTCAACGCACTTTCTGGCACTTTTCTTCCGGCTGCCAATCCGGCAGGGACTTATCAGTTCCGGTATACCGTGCCGGCATTGGCACCTTGCCAGGACGCCTCTGCTA
>JBMOHO010000379.1:0-3155 GCA_049317805.1 Saprospiraceae bacterium | reverse complement strand
GGCGTGAGTGCGGTGACGCAAGTGGATTTTCGGGAATTAGTAGCGTAGCGGCGACTTCAGTCGCCGACCCAAAACAGCAAGCGGCGACTTTAGTCGCCGCTTGCTGTTCGGCGACTTTAGTCACCGCTTGCTGTTCGGCGACTAAAGTCGCTGCGTTCTGTTCGGCGACTAAAGTCGCCGCTACACTTCCAAATCCCGCATCGCCTGTTTGATGCCCTCCACCACCGCCACATACGCTTCATCCTGATCATTCCACAAGCTGATGGGATTCAATCGGTTGGTATCGGGCCGTTGAGGCAGCATCTGGAGTGCGGCAAATGGCAAGTCTTCCCAATCGCAAGGACTCAACAGCACGGGCAACACGCGGCATTCGCCTTTATGGTGGCGCTCCAATGCGGGCAGCAATTCTTTTTCCCAAATGAAGCCCGAGCTGATGAAGCTCGCGCTGATGAGCAACACCACAATGTCGGCGCTGCTGAGGTAACGGCGTATTTCTTCTTCCCACAACTGACCGGGCTTGATTTCGCTGTCGGTCCACACCATCGTGTTGCTGCGGCGGCGCAGGGCCGAGAGGTGGGTTTCGAGGCGTTTGCGCTTGGCGAGGTCGTCGTGGCTATACGAAATGAATACGGTGGGCGCCGGTGGCGACATTTGCAGGCCGTTGAGCAGGGGCGCAAATTCCCGGAGGCGCAAGAGTTTACCTTTGGGGGTCAACAACGCCGATACCTGCCGCTGGGCGGCTTTGATGATGTGGGGTATGGGCACAAACTCGCTGTCGGGTGCGCTCAGGGCAATGGACACTTCATCTAATTTTTCCGCTTCAGCGCGCAAGGCGGCCACGTTGTGCGCCCAGGCTGCTTCGGGTGCCCTGCGCCGCACGCCGGGCCGGAGCAGCATTTTCAGCACGTCGGTGAGCAGGGTTTGTTTCCAGAGCTCGGTGTCTAATTTGTTTTTTTCCACACACAGCATCAGGTACGCAGTGTCGCTTCCGGGTTCGTGCAGGCCCTTGATAAACAGCCGGGTATTGTACGGATCGGTGGCGCACAGCAGACCGCTGCGCCAATACGCTTTTTTCAAAATGCCCTTGCGCGCGCCGTACCGCAAGATGAGGCGCCGCATGGCCTTCCGGTAATAAAACAAAGGCATCTGAAACTTGAAAAAATCGTCCTGCAGGCCCGCCAAAGCAATGTCGAACAGATCCGCCATGGGATGCACCTCGCTCAGGTATTGCGGTGCCACCCAGTCCCCGTTTTTTTCTCCTGCAAAAATGATTTCCCAGTTTTCCATGAGGCGCAGCAGCATGTCTGTTTCCGACTTAAGCACCTTGCGCACATCATCAGTATGGAACCGACCTTCCTGTTTGCGCACCGAATTGTTGAGCACGGTGTACATTTTTTCGGTGAGTGCGGCGGGGTCTATGTACACGTGTTCGTTTTGTTCCTGCAGCCACACCACCGCGCCAATGCGGTCGAGGTAAAAGGCAAGCGCCTCTATCTCTTCGTTTCTCAGGTCCGACTGTACAGCCCGGCAGGCCTCCCGAAAATCGTCGATGGGAATCCACGCTTGTTGCTGCAAGACTGGTGCAAACGGATTGTTTTGTCCGGGCGTGCCGCTGCGCAGCTCCTGCAAAAACGCACGCACAACAATCCATGAGGTCGGCAATTGCTCCATGACGGCGTTTTTCTGCGCTTTTTCATACAATTGACGCAGCAAATCCTCTCTAAATACCTCGTACAGGTTTCGGTATCGCCTGGCTGTCCGGGCGGTGTTTCGGGCCAGTCGGGCGCTGATGGCTGCAGGCGTACTCACCTGGAAGCGGCGCATCAGGTCGGCGTCAACCCATTCCCACACGCCGCCAGGAAGCAGATCAATTTTGTTTTGCACAAGCAATATGGGCGGCTTTTCACCGGTGGTGGCGCCCGAGGCATAGAGGCGGATGTTGTCGAGCCAGTACCGGTAGTGAAAATGTTCCATGGATGCCACCTGCCGTTGGCCGCTGCTCACCATTTCGGTATCCTGCATGCCGTTTCGGTTGTGCTCGGCGTCCCACAGCAAGAGGTACACGGCGTTGCTGTCCAGAAAAATCTGGTGTGTGCCGTGGTAATATTCCTGCCCGCCAAAGTCCCATATGTTGACGCGCAAGGGCAACAGGTTCGGGATGTTGGGGAAAATGCTGTCCAATTCAGCCGTTTCCACGAGCCATTCAGACACCTGGATGCCGTGGGTGGTTTCTTCTTTAGAGCGGGTGTTGAGTCCGCGCAACAGTCGGCTCAGGGTGGTTTTTCCAGCGGTGGCATTGCCCACGAGGATGAGTTTCACCTCCCGGTATACCGTGGGTATTACTGGCCCCGGCGCTTCCAATTCCACGACAGCCGTTGCGCTGCGGCTCATGGTGCTGAAATAAGCGCGTATGCGTTCCACGTCGCCGGAATAGGCCAATTCCAGGGGGCAATCTTCAATCGGGTTGCGGTTCACCCGTGCTTCTTTCAATTGGGGCAAGTCCAACAGCGGCTGGATAAAGCGCACCTCATTGAAACTGAGGTTGACGCGTTCGAGCCGTTTCAGGGCGCTCAAGGGTTCTATGTCTTTGATGACGTTGCCAGCCAGGTGGAGCTCTTCCAAGTGGGTAAGGGCACGCAGGGGCTCCAGGTTCTCCACCGCGTTGTAATTCAAAGACAGCATTCGGAGGGCCTTAAGCGTACTCAGGGGGGCAATGTCGCGGATCTCGTTTTCAAACAACGACAGGGTGGTCAGACCGGTCATGGCGCTGAGGGGCGCAATGTCTGTCAGGTTGTTTTCGCCCAGTGTGAGGGACCGCAGGGTTTTGAGTTTGACCAATTCGGCAATGTTGCTGCCAAGCCTGCAATTGCGCGCCGAGAGCTTGCGGAGTTTGGGCAATGCCAGCAGCACATCAAAGGTTTCGCTGACCAATTGGTTGGCCGGGCCGTTGTTAGGGGTGTTGACAAACGTATTTTGGCCCTCATCCCAATACACCGTGCCCAGATTGAGGTCTTCCAGCCATTCCAGCGCTTCTAATTCTGGCGGCAAGTTGGTGAGGCCACAATTGCCGAGGTCCAGGAAGGCGTCTTTGCTTTCCCGGTTTTCGTCGATGCGCGTTTGGTGCAACGGTGATTGAACTTTCATGGCGGCGATTT
>JBMOHO010000378.1:0-3155 GCA_049317805.1 Saprospiraceae bacterium | reverse complement strand
CAACTCAAAACTCCAAACTCCAAACTCAAAACTCAAAACTGCTAATGTTCATGTCCGATGATGCGGCTTTGATCAGGGATGGTGACGGTAATTTCTGCATCTTCGTCGAGCAGGATGCACTGGCAGGCCAAACGGCTTTCCAAACGGGGGTTGATGGCGCGGTCAATGAAGTCCTCTTCCTTATCAGAAATTTCTTCCAGAAAATCCTCGCCTTTTTCGATGTACACATGGCAGGTAGAACAGGCGCACACGCCGCCACAATTGTGGTTGAGGTGTACGTCGTGGTCCTCCGTAATTTCAAGGACAGATTGATCCAGAAAATTTCCGTTGATCGTTTTGGGGGGTATTTTGGAGTCTTCAAACAAAAAATGTATGATGGCCATGCTTTTTTCTGGTGGTTTACAGCACAAATGTACGCGTACAACACCGAAGTACGTTTAGGGTTTGGTTTAAATCCTGCACTGCTTACGGTATTTTGACCAATTGTGGATAACATCTTTACCATTCTTGCTGAAAAAGTAATAATTTTGCGCTCCAATTATGTACATAGGCACGCAACAGTCACTCTCCGCACCCGATAACCCGGAATTCAAACGCTGGAAATTCCGAGAGTTAAAAGTGTACGCCTCCACAGAATGGTTGGCAGACAACAAGAAAAAATACCGCCAAGTCTTTGACCGGCACGAAACGACCTATGTCTATGCCGAACTGTCGTTTTTCAACAAGCTGTTCGATGTAGAAGATTGGGAGGTAACCGTGGAGCTTCGCTGCTATGCCATAAAAAAGCAACGCAAGGAGGTTTGTGCCCTTCAATTCAAACGCAAAGTCAACAAGTACGATCCCATCGGCTTTGTCCGCGAAGGTTGGGGCAACAAACAGGAAGGACTTTTCTGGAAAAAAGGCAATTACTGCTGGGAGGCCTGGATCGAGGGCGAAAAAGTGGGCTCCAAATATTTTTACGTGGAAGACGCCGGCAGACCGGTCACCAAACACGAAAACCCGCTTTGCCAGATCACGTCGCTGCGCATGTACGAGGGGCCTTATGACGACCCCTCGGAATTCGAACGCCAATACATGCGGCGGTTCCTGGGCGAGGAAACCCGCTACATCTACGCCGAAGTGGCGCTCAAAAACCTGATGCCCTCCAAGCCCTGGCAGTGCGAGTTGTTCATCAAGTTCTACAACGATGCGCGCGAACTTAAAGGACAAGTCGTGCGCCTCAACCGCGTCGAAAAAGGCGAAGAAACCATCAAGGTCACCGCAGGCTGGGGCAGCAATGTCAAAGGCTCGTGGCGCAACGACCGCTACACAGCCGAAATCGTGTTCATGGACCAGCTCATGGCGGTCATGCCTTTTGAAGTGGGCCACGAGTGGGAAGAAGGCACCAACCCCGTGTGGCTGCCCGAAAAAGGCCAACACGTGTTCCTGTTGCCCGAGCAGGAAGACCTGGAAACGTTTGAAGACGTCCTGTCCAAACTCGACGCCCTCATAGGCCTCACCGACATCAAACAAAAGGTGCGCGAGCACGCCCAATACATTCAGTTTCTGCAATTGCGCAAAGAACGCGGCTTTGCCGAAAAAGACGGCATCAACGTTCACTCGGTGTTCATCGGCAACCCCGGTACCGGCAAAACCAGCGTGGCCAAAATGATGGGCCGCCTCTACAAAAAAATGGGTCTGCTCAGCAAAGGACACGTCCATGAAGTAGACCGCACCGATCTGGTGGGTGAATACATCGGCCAAACCGCCCCCAAAGTCAAAGACGCCATCGAAATAGCCCGTGGCGGCGTGCTGTTCATCGATGAAGCCTACGCCCTGGCCCGTTCTGCCGAAGACACCAAGGACTTCGGCAAGGAGGTCATCGAAATCCTTGTCAAAGAACTCTCTAATGGCCCGGGCGACCTGGCCGTCATCGTCGCCGGATACCCCAAGGAAATGAAAACCTTCCTGGACTCTAACCCCGGCCTGCGCAGCCGCTTCAAGTTGACCTTCGAATTCCCTGATTACCTGCCACAGGAACTCAACCAGATCGCCATCTACGCTTGCCAGGAAAAAGAGGTGACGCTCAGCCTCGATGCCACCGACATGGTCAACCAGTTGATCATTGATGCTTTCCGCAGCCGCGACCGCAGTTTCGGCAACGCCCGATTTGTACACGATTTAGTCGATAAAGCCAAAATACAATTAGGCCTGCGCGTAATGGCCGATGCAAACGCCCGCACCCTGCCTGCCGAAACCCTCACCAACATCACGGCCGAAGACGTCGCCAGGGTGCGGCTGAGTCCAAAACGCCCCCTGCCAGTCATTCCGGTCGATGAAAGCCTGCTCCACGACGCCCTCAAAGAGCTGGATGCCCTCATCGGCATGGACAACATCAAGAAGGAAATCCGCGACCTCGTCAACCTCGTGCGCTTCCACCGCAGCAACCGCCGCGACGTGCTCGGCCGGTTCCACCTCCACACCGTCCTGGTAGGCAACCCCGGTACCGGCAAAACCACGGTAGCCCGCATCCTGACAAAAATTTACAAGGCCCTGGGCGTGCTCGAACGCGGCCACATGGTGGAAACCGACCGACAAGGCCTGGTGGCCGGTTATGTAGGCCAAACGGCCATCAAAACCACGGAACGCATTGATGAAGCCATGGGCGGCGTGCTGTTCATCGACGAAGCGTACGCCCTCACCTCTTCGGGTCGCAGCGCGCAGGGTGACTTTGGCGACGAGGCCATTCAAACCCTGCTCAAACGCATGGAAGACCACCGCGGCGAATTCTACGTGTTCGTGGCCGGCTATCCCGAAAACATGGACGCTTTCCTCAAGGCCAACCCGGGCCTTGCCAGCCGTTTTGACAAAATCCTCCGGTTTGAAGACTACGCACCGGCCGAATTGCTCGAAATTGCCCTGCACATGTTCCAGCATGAAAAATACTTCGTCACCGAAGAAGCCCGCGAATACCTCGGCAAATACTTAGCCTTCCTGCACCAGTTCCGCGACAAGTATTTCGGCAACGCCCGCAGCGTGCGGCAGGTGGTGGTGGAAACCGTTAAAAACCAAAACCTGCGCGTGCACAACGCCACACCCGACAACGAAGACGCCCTGCAAACCATTACTTTGGACGACGTAGCCGCGTTCACCTTCGATAAAGACAAATTGACGAT
>JBMOHO010000377.1:0-3194 GCA_049317805.1 Saprospiraceae bacterium | reverse complement strand
GCGACTAAAGTCGCCGCAACTTTTTACCTTTCGGGCAAATCCGCTACCGATATGTCCGAACCCAGAGACTATTATCAGGAATCCTTAGACCTGCACCGCCAATTGCGGGGCAAGATAGAAATGCGCGGCAAAACAATGGTGCGCAACCGCGACGAGCTGTCGTTGGTGTATACGCCGGGCGTGGCCGAGCCCTGCCGGGTCATTGCAGCCAACCCGGCTGAAGTGTACGAATTGACCATCAAGTCCAACACGGTTGCCGTGGTAACCGACGGGTCTGCGGTGCTGGGCCTGGGCAACATCGGCCCGTATGCGGCCATACCGGTCATGGAGGGCAAAGCCATGCTGTTCAAAAAATTTGCCAACATCGACGCTTTCCCCATTTGCCTCAACACCCAGGATACCGAGGAAATTGTGCGCACCATCCGCTACATCGCACCCGTTTTTGGCGGCATCAACCTGGAGGACATCGCCGCGCCGCGCAGTTTTGAGATCGAAGCGCGCCTGCAAGACCTCGGCATTCCGGTGTTTCACGACGACCAGCACGGCACGGCCATCGTGGTGCTGGCAGCCCTCATCAACGCCTGTAAAGTGGTGAACAAAGACATGTCGTGCCTCAAGGTGGTCATCAACGGCTCTGGCGCGGCGGGCATCGCCATCGCAAAACTGCTTCGTGGCGTTGACCTGGAAGAAGCGCCCATTTGCGTCGAAGACCTGATCCTGTGCGACACCCACGGCATTTTGCACAGTGGCCGCACCGACCTGAACGATACCAAGCGCGCTGCCCTCACCTACAGCAACCGACACAACATGCGCGGCACGCTGCAAGACGCTCTGCACGGTGCCGACGTATTCATAGGCGTCAGCGCGCCCAATCAACTCACCGCAGACGACGTGCGCACCATGGCCCCGGAAGCCATCGTATTTGCCCTGGCCAATCCGGAGCCGGAGATTTCGCCAGATGAGGCCTATCTCGGTGGAGCAGCCATTGTGGGTACCGGACGCAGCGACATGCCCAACCAAATCAACAACGTCCTTGGGTTTCCCGGGGTATTCCGTGGTGCCCTCGATGCCCGCGCGCCCCGCATCACCCCGGCCATGAAACTCGCTGCTGCACAGGCCATTGCCGGTTGCGTGGTCAAACCCCGAAAAAACTACATTATTCCGTCGTCTTTAGACAAAATAGTGGCCATGACCGTGGCTGAGGCGGTGTATCGGGCAGCAAAAATGTAAGGCATGCTGAGTACAGGAAACGCTTCAAGAGGCGGCCATAAACCTTTGTTAATCTATCAATTGCACCTCTTTATGCATATTGATATGGTTCCTTGTCTATGGTGAGTTGTCTTACATTTTCCAATACCTGTTTCATGTATTTTCTCCAAAATGCCTTGGTAAAAATCCAGTTTATGGGAAAAAGCAAAACATTATTTGAATAAAGTGTATAAGTATATTCAATATAGATTTTATCTTTTTCGAGTTCGGTTGTCTGCCATTCGCCAACAAATTTGTAAAATCCCAACATCCATGCCCATTACTGCCCCTCCACTTCCGGAAACTTCACTTCCACAATCCGCAAGCGGTGTTTTCCATTTAATTTAACTTTTTTGGGTTGCAGCAGGAGCCAGCCGGTGGCACCGCTGAGCACTGCACTTCCGTACAATGCGCCGTAATTGTAGTCTTTTTCGTTGTACAACAGCGCGATGGTGGAGGCGAATGTGAGGGTGGCCCCAAAGGTGAGCAAGGCACCGCCGGCAACGCGCACCGCCTTGTGTTTGGGCCGCCGCAGGGCTTCTATGCTGTCGAGGTGCACGGTAAACTGATCCATTTTAAGGATGTTTTGCTCAGGCAGGATGTCTGTAATCTGGGCCGTATACCAGTTTTTTTCACCGTTAAACCGGTAAACCAATGCGTCGCCGATGTAAAATTTAGTGGTTTTGGCGCTGTTTTTGCGCTCCAGCAACACCATTTTTTGGGAAAACAGCGGCAAAACGGCCATCTGAACCAACAGGAAAATCAACAGTTTTTTCATAAGATTGGATAACCAAATGCAGGCGCTACACCTGCATTACTTTTTGCGGAAAAATGGCGTGCAGTTTTTCAACTACGGCGTCGGCTTCTTCAATGGTGTTGTGGTGGGAAAATGAAAAACGGATGGTTTTGCGCGCAGGGTCGGCGCCAATGGCTTCCAGCACGTGGCTGCCGTGCTCGGCACCGCTGCTGCACGCCGAACCGCCCGAGCAACTCACACCGGCTATGTCGAGGCTGAACAACAACATTTCATTTTTGGACGATGGCGGAAAGGAAACGCTCAACACGGTGTACAGGCTGCTTCCGTGCACGTCGCCATTGAAAGTGACGTCTTCAAACTCGTTTTGCAGGCGCTGCATCAGGTGTGCGCGCACCGCGCTGATCTGCGTTTCGCGTTCGGCCATGTTGGCGCAAGCCAATTCCAGGGCTTTTGACAAGCCGATGATGCCGTACACATTTTCTGTGCCGCCGCGCATGTTGCGTTCCTGTGCGCCGCCGTCAATAAATGGCTTGAGCGTGGCTTGTCCGTTGATGTAAATAAAACCGACGCCTTTGGGGCCATGGAATTTGTGTGCTGCGCCCGACAGAAAATGCACCGGCGTTTCCTGCACATTGATCGGGAAATGGCCGATGGTTTGCACGGTGTCGGAATGCAGGTATGCCCCGTGCCCATGGCAGATGGCACTCAGTCGGGCAAGGTCCAGCATGGAACCGATCTCGTTGTTGGCATGCATGAGGCTTACCAGCGTTTTGGGCTCCGGGTTTTCAGATAATATCAGCTCTAACGCGTCCAGATCAACCCGACCCAGGGCATCCACAGGCAACAGGATGACTTCTATGCCTGGTGTGTGGGCCACGGCTTCTATGGCATGCAGTCCGCAATGGTGCTCCAGAGGGCTGCTGATGATGCGCCGCACACCGAGGTCGCGCACAGCGCCTTTGATGGCCATGTTGTTGCTTTCCGTGCCACCGGAGGTAAAAAAGATTTCTGCCGTGCTCGCGCCTATGCTGCGGGCCACGCTTTTGCGGGCTTCTTCCAGCAGCGCACGCACCGCCCTGCCCTCGGCGTGAATACTCGATGGATTGCCATATTGGCTGCGCAATACTGGCAGCATGGCGTCAATCACTTCTGGATCAATGTGGGTAGTGGCGGCGTTGACAAAGTATAT
>JBMOHO010000376.1:0-3197 GCA_049317805.1 Saprospiraceae bacterium | reverse complement strand
ACCCGCCCATGACCCTGTTTAAAACGGCACCCGGCCCCATAGCGGTGTTGATGCTCGTCATTGTGCTGTCTGCCGCCGCCACCTGGCTGATTCCGGCAGGAGAGTACAACAAACTCGCCATGGCCGATGCGTCGCATTTCAGCGTGAGCACCGCCACCGAACCCGTCTTGCTGCCCCTGAGCCAACAAACGCTCGATAGCCTGAACATCCGGATTCCGCTTGAAAAATTCACCAGTCTGGCCATCCGCAAACCAGTGTCGGTTCCCGGCAGCTACCACCCGCTGCCCAAAAACGGGCAAGGGATTTTCAGCATCCTGCAGGCCCCCATCAAAGGCATTTACGACACCATCGACATCATCCTGTTTATCCTGATCATCGGCGGGTTCATGCAGGTGTTCCACGAGTCGGGCGCGTTGGTGCGGGGCATAGAGCACCTCTCCCGGCGGATGCGTGGCCGAGAGACGTGGCTGATTGTGATCCTGACGTTTTTGTTTTCATTTGCCGGCTCGTCTTATGGCATGGCCGAAGAAGCCCTGGTGTTTTATCCGGTGCTGGTGCCGCTGTTTCTGGCAGCGGGTTATGACCTGCTGGTGCCGCTGGCGGTCATTTTCGGGGGCACCCAGCTGGGCACCTTATCGTCGTTTTCCAATCCGTTTTCCACCATTATAGCGTCCAATGCCGCGGGGGTTAGCTGGCAGGAAGGGATAGACGGGCGGGTGTTGATGTTCGTGTTGTCTACAGCCATCAGCATCTGGTACATTGTGCGTTATGCCCAAAAAGTAAAAAAAGATCCCACAGCGTCCATTGTGTATCAGGTAGACGGGGTGGTCAAACCACTGTACGATGTGGCACCCGATTCGGAGGGCCCCACAGGGCCATTGGACTGGCGCACACGGGGCTTGTTGCTTGTTTTTGCAGGTACATTTTTGGGCATGATCGGCGGTGTAATATTTCTCGACTGGTGGCTTCTGGAAATGTCCACCCTGTTTCTTGGTGCAAGCCTGCTGTTGGCGGTGTGGCTGCGTTTGCCTGAAAAAGCCTTTGTTGAACAGTTTATCAAAGGCGCAGAGGGCTTGTTGTCGGTAGCGTTTATTGTGGGCATCGCCCGGGGAGTGACCGTTGTGCTGAACGAGGGGCGCATCAGCGATTCCATTTTGTACTATTCGTCGCAATGGGTAGGCAACATGCCGCCAGCGCTGTTTGTAGTCATGTTGTTGTGCTTGTTCATGTTGTTTACCTTGTTTATTGCCTCCAGTTCGGGCATGGCTGTGCTCACCATGCCCATCATAGGGGCCCTGGCGATGGTGGTGCACGTGCCCGGCGAGTCGATTGTAAACGCGTACCTGTTTGGCATGGGCATTATGGGTTTTATGACGCCTACCGGTTTGATCTTGCCGTCGCTTGCGCTGGCAAACGTGAGCATTGCAGCATGGTGGCGTTTCATCAGGCCATTATTGCTCCTTTTATTTGCGCTGTGTTCGGCATTCCTTGTATGGAGCGTCGTGTTTTAAATGTACATTTGCCGTAGTCAAACCTTAAACTGCTTTTTTATATGAAATCAACGATCAATGTGATCATGCTGCTGGCACTCGGCCTGGCGCTCCCCTCTTGTGTCACCAAGAAGAAGTTTGCCGCCATGGAAACCGATCTCAAGCGCCAAATGGAGGCCACCAACAAACAACTCGGCGATTGTGGCCGCAACCTCAACGAGTGCAACAACAAACTCGGGGTGGCCATGCAGGAACGGGATAAGTTGGCCACCACCCTTCAACTGCGCCAGGAACAATTAGAAGACCTGAAAACCCAACTGGCCGACTGCAAGGCCCAGCGCGACAAACAACTCACCCAGGTGGGTAACCTTACCGTACTGTCTCAGTCGGCCAGCGACAACATCAAGGAAACCCTTTCTCAATTGGAGAAAAAAGACAAGTACATACACCTCCTTCAAGCCGCCAAAACCAAGGCAGACTCCATCAACCTCGCCCTGGCCGTCAACCTCAAAGGCGTGTTGAAAGAAGGCCTGGACGACACAGATGTAGAAGTAAAAGTGGACAAAACCGTGGTGTTCGTCAACTTGTCCGACAAAATGCTCTTCCAAAGCGGCAGCGCCAACCTGACGCCCAAAGCAAACGATGTGCTTGCTAAAATAGCGCAAATCGTGGAATCGCGCCCCGAACTGGAAGTCATGGTGGAAGGCTATACCGACAACGTGCCAATCAAAAACACCTGCATGGTCGACAACTGGGACCTCAGCGTAAAACGCTCCACCGCTGTGGTGCGTGCCTTGCAAAAAAGCCACGGCATTGATCCCAACCGCCTCATTGCTGCCGGACGGGGCGAATACAACACCTTAGCCAGCAACGCCACACCCGATGGCCGTGCCACCAACCGCCGCACCCGGATCATCATCCTGCCGAAAATCGATCAGTTTTATGATCTGTTGAACCCGGCCATGGCACCAAAATAATATTTGTTGGCATCACATCCCAAGCAAGTTCTTCGCATATGATAAAGAAACATATTTTCTGTGTTGTCTTGATGCTCGCCGCATGCCAAACCCCTCCTCCTGCCGATAAGCCGGCAACGCCCTCGCCGGATTCGCCGGTACCGGTTATCGGCGCAGACAGGGACGAACACGGCTGCATTCGCTCGGCGGGTTACCGCTGGTCTATTGTAAAAAATGAATGCGTGCGGATTTTCGAAGTCGGCGTCCGGTTGTTGCCACAAGACACCAGCCTGGATCAATCAACCTCGGCTTTTGTCTTGTTTAATGCCGACCAAACCAGGGCGGAGCTGTTCCTGCCCCGGCAGGAAGCATCTATCCTGATGGAACGCAAAGGCCAGGAAGGCGCGCATTCATGGGAATCGGGCGACTACAAGTTGTTCCCCTGGAAAGGGTATGTGCTGAAAGAAGGCGATAAAACGCTGTACCACGGAGAATAAGCGTAAGTGATACTAAAAAAAAATCGTCCTATGAGTGTACTCGTAGGACGATTTTTTTTATTTGTAGAAGAAATACTACAAAACATTTGTCCTGTTGCAAATACAGCCTTTCTACTTTTGTCCAGCCTGCAAAACCGTTATATAGACTTACGAACGGACACCAAAGACGAACGAGATGCCATCTCCTCATATTCTTATTGCCGACGACCACGCCGTGATCCGTACTGGCATGAAGTATCTGTTGGCTAAGCATT
>JBMOHO010000375.1:0-3231 GCA_049317805.1 Saprospiraceae bacterium | reverse complement strand
CCAGGCGGAAGCCGGGGAGACGCCGACCGGATCAACCTCTGTGGTTTCCACTGGATACCTTTGCAACAGTTGGAGCCGTTCAAATCTATTCGGGTGTACATACCTACCGGCTGGATGTGGCGGCCTGGCGGCTTGTTTGTGGAGCCTCTCTTTCAGGGGTCGGTACCAACTGTTTTTGGCTACGACTCATACTTAGCCGATGCCAAGGCCCAAAACCTCGATGTGGTGGCTACCTTGAACCAGACACCAGACTGGTATGCGGGTGTAAGCTCCGGCATTGGTTCCAATGATTTTCCGCCGATCAAACCGGGCTTAGACCGTACGGATCCGGCTTCTTACCAGGACTTTGCTGAATTCATGTGGCAAATGACCGCTCGTTACGGCCGGGTCAGTTACCCGGATTCTGTTTTGCGGGTAGACACCATGCCGCGTTGGGTAGGCGACATTCCGAATGTGCCCAAATCTGGCTTGGACCTGCTCAACATCATTGAAGTGTGGAATGAGCCCGACAAATGGTGGAAGCTGGGTACCAATGAAAGTGATGCGTACATGCAGCCTGAAGAGTATGCCGCCATGTTGTCTATCTGTTATGACTCCATCAAGTCTGCGGACCCCACCATGAAAGTGGTCATGGCCGGTTTGGCTGGTATTGACCTGGTGTACCTGAACCGGATGAAGGCCTGGTTTGAAGAAAACAGACCAGACAGCATTTTTCCGGCGGATGCCATTAACGTGCACTTTTACAACAATTTAGCGACGCAATTTGGTGGGTTCCCCTGGCAGTTTGTCGACGGTGGCGGCATGTGTCCGGAATTAGACGTCAATTTTTACCTGATAAACGATGCGAAAGATTTTTGTGCAGCAGTAGGCCAACCGCTTTGGATCACTGAATTTGGGTACGACACCCGCCTGCCTTCGCCACAATACGCCAAGCCAGTGGGTGGCTTCACGTCGGAGGAACTACAAGCGCAATGGCTTGTGCGCATTTACCTCGAATACATACGGTACGGTGTAGACAACATGTACATGTACAACGGCATCGATGAACCTTATGCAGAAAACGGTGGCTTGTACCAAAACTGTGGCCTCATTTACGCCAGTGACGCCCTGGAGCCTTATGGCGAAAAACAGGGTTATCTGTCTATGGTGAAGCTCATCGATGAATTGACGGATGTGCAGTACGAAGAGGATTTGTCCATATCAAACGTACGCATCATGGCTTTCCGCAAAAAGAACGGCGGCAGGCGCCTGGTGTACTGGTCGCCGACCATGTCGGGCACCAGCGTCAACTTTACCGTGTTGGGCTCTACCGAGCTGACCGCTACCGAATGGCCACAAACGTACGATGAGCCATTCAACAACGACTTTACCCTGTGCGTACAGACCCCCGTAATCAATATGGCGCTTGTTGAAGCGAAGGTGTTCCTTCAAGGGCCATACGTGTCGAGCGTACAATTGATGCAGGACAGCCTGCGCGCCAAAGGCCTCATCAGCCTGACCGAACCCTATACAGGTTTAAGCGGATTTACCCATGTGGGCGGTGGCGGCGGAGAACAAACAACGCCTGCGGTCTTGGCCGTAACGGGTCAAAATGCCATTGTGGATTGGGTGTTCGTGGAGCTGCGCAGCGCCGTCAATCCGGCGCAGGTGGTGAGCACCCGTTCGGCCCTGCTCCAGCGAGATGGGGATGTGGTGGACGTAGACGGCTTTTCTCCTGTCGGGTTCATCGACAAAGGCGGCGCTTCATACTACCTGACGGTGCGACACCGCAACCACCTGGGCGTACAGTTGGGCCAGGCGAAACTATATACGGCCAATACACCCGTATATACCGATTTCACCACCCTTCCTCCACAAGGTTTTTACGCGTACAATGGCCTGAATACTGCTCAGCGGGTTGTGAGCGGACGGTATGTGATGTGGGCTGGCAATGGCCGCTTGGACCGACAGTTAAAATACAACGGCAGCAACAATGACCGCACAGCCCTGCTCTCGGTGGTCGGCATTTCTACCCCGAACAACATCGTTAGCGGATACAACCTTGCCGACTACAACATGGACGGCCAGGTTAAATACAATGGTTCGTCAAACGACCGAAACGTACTGCTTGGCAACGTGGGTATTTCAACACCCTCGGCTGTCGTAAACGAGCAAACGGCCTTTTAACCTGCAAGATTAATATTGGCTTTACTTGCTGACGCGATTTTGTCTGCAATTTTGTGTCCATATTTTCCTCATAATCATGATCATGAAAAAATTCGCTTTCTGCGCAGCCCTTTTGCTGTGTGCTTGTATTGGTACCCGCCTGAGCGCCCAATGTCACCCCGACAGCCTTGAAATCCCCAACAACGGATTTGATGAAGACTGTGACGGGTTAGACGACATTTACCTCAAAACAGTGCCTTATTATTATGCTGTTGAGGGCGCTCCGTTCAACATACACTTTCCAAACCTCATCTTGTCCAAGCACCCTGGCGACTACCTGTTTGAAGTGGCTACCGCCATGGACGGCAGTTACGACGGAGACTCCTGGAAATGGAGCGGAAACGACCTGGCGGGTGAATACCTGGTGGTGGTAAAAGTAAAAAACCCCAACGGAACAGAATTGGCGCGGGATACCATGACCGTACGGGTGTCGCCCGACGAAGCGCCGGATGACATGAGCGCCAAAAAGTTCTGGATGGTGGGTCACGGTTTCTTTGATCAGGGCTATCTGCCCATTCGGTTGTGGAACCTGATTCAGGCGGGTGAAAATCCACCAGTAACCTTTCACGGTTCCAAACCAGCCTGGGGCGTCATCTCTTACATCCGCCACGAAGGCTGGGGCGGCTATTTTGCCCGATCGTTTGTCAACGAACCAGGAAGCCCTTTCTTTCTGAACGGAATCAAACTCAATCTAAGACAATACTTTGATACCTGGGTTGGACCGGATGAGACGCCTGACTGGATCATCTATCACCTTGATATCGACGATTTTTGCGGGTATTCGCTGGTGGCGGGCGACAGCTTGCACATCATAGACGACAGCATCACCAACGATTGGGCCGTCCACCAGAACCGGATCATCGATTCCATCCGCACGGTGGCGCCACAAGCGAAAATCGGCATTTGCATGTCGCCGCCGCCCAGCGGCCTTGAAAGCGCCTTTGAAGATACATATGGCCCCAACGGCCTCAACATTCCGGTGCTGAACAACCGCTGGCGCTGGAAAAAGATCATCAGCCGTTTGGT
>JBMOHO010000374.1:0-3247 GCA_049317805.1 Saprospiraceae bacterium | reverse complement strand
TTCATCACCAAGACTTGATTTCCTTCGGCATTTTGCTCGTGGCAAGGAACATGTCCTGGTTGCCAATCTGGATCAGGTGTTTGCGGGCACCGACGAGTACACCCTCTTTGCACCGTCGAACGCCGCTTTTACGCAGTTGCTCACCGATTTGGGCGCGAACAGCCTCAACGACATTCCAGTTGACGTGCTTTCCAACGTGCTCCTCAACCACGTGGTACCCGGCGAAAAAAAGGCTGCCGCCCTCAGCACGGGCTACGTCACCAACCTGTTGCCTTATGCCGGCACTTCGGTGAATCAAAGCCTGTTCATCAACACTGCTTCCGGCGTTAAAGTGAACGACGCTACAGTGACCGCCGCCGACGCCGACGCCTCCAACGGCGTGGTGCACACCATCAACAAAGTGATGTTGCCCACAACGGTGGTCAACCAGGCGCTGAACAATCCTGAATTCAGCTCGTTGGTGGCGGCTCTTACACGCTCCGATTTGGGCGTTGACTACGTGTCGATCCTCAGCGGAACAGGCCCTTTCACGGTGTTCGCACCCACCAATGCTGCTTTTGCAGCGCTGCTTACCGAATTGAATTTGCCGAACCTCAACGCCATTCCTGCTGCAACGCTCAACAGCGTGTTGCAGTACCACGTGGTTAACGGTGCCAATGTACGCGCCGAAAACCTCACCAACGGCCAGGTAGTTACCACTTTCGGCGGCGGCACGTTTACTGTGGGCCTCACAGGTGGTGCCAAAATCACCGACGCCAAAGCACGGGTATCCAACATCATCGCCACCAACGTGCAAGCCAATAATGGCGTCGTACACGCCATCGACAAAGTACTGCTCCCCTAAGGCTTAGCGCTTCTTGAAGCAGAAAATAGAGGCTGTTCCGCACGTTCGTTGTGGGGCAGCCTCTTTTGCTTTGAAAAATAAAAACACAACTTCATAATAGTTTTGAATACTCCATAAAGTATTTATTATTTTTTTGGCTTCATGTAAACTCTGTATTAATAATTTTTACTAAAAAAACCATTACTCAAAATATATGTTCGTAGCCTTTGTAAACTATTTACAACAACCATTTCAATTGTACACCACATGAACATTGTAGAAACAGCCGTAGCAAACGGCTCCTTCAAAACCTTGGTTGCTGCTGTTACAGCTGCCGGATTGGTAGAAACCCTCAGCGGCGCAGGCCCATTCACGGTATTTGCACCAGTTGATGACGCTTTCTCGGCTTTGCCAGAAGGTACTGTTGAAACGCTGGTATTGCCAGAAAACAAAGATCAATTGACCAGCATCCTGACCTACCACGTGGTAGCAGGCAAGGTGATGTCTACCGATCTGTCTGACGGCATGAAAGCCAAAACAGTAAATGGCGAAGAAATCACCATCCACCTCAAAGACGGCAAAGTGTTGATCAACGACGCCGAAGTGGTGAGCGCCGACATCGAGACGTCGAATGGCGTAATCCACGTGATCAACAAAGTGATCATGCCCTCTTAGTTAGTTTTGAGTTGAGAGTTTTGAGTTGAGAGTTTTGAGTTTTGAGTTTTGAGTATACGAGATTTGTTTTTACTCAAAACTCTCAACTCAAAACTCTCAACTCAAAACTCAAAACTCATAACTCATAACTCAAAACTCAAAACTGTCAAGTGAGCATGCCCGCAAACGAGGCGGTCAGGAAACAGGAAATGGAACCGCCGACAAGCGCCCAATAACCGAGTTCGGTGAGGGCAGTGCGCTGATGCGGCGCGAGGGCACCGATGCCCCCGATTTGGATGCCGATGGAGGCAAAATTGGCAAAACCGCACAAGGCATACAAGGCGATGGTCACGGAGCGGGGGCTCAGGCCGAGGTTCTGGGTTTGCATGTCGCCCAGTGCGCTGTACGCCACAAACTCATTGATCATGGTTTTCATGCCGAGCAACTGCCCGATCAGGGTCACATCTTGCATGGGCACGCCAATCAGCCAGGCGACAGGCGCGAACAACAAACCCATGATGTAGGTAAAAGTGAGTCCTTCAAACCGGTTGTTGGTATAGGCCCTGATGGTTTCATTCAACCCCGTCCATTCGCCCACTGTGTGCATCAGGAGCCAATTCATCATGTACACCAGGGCGGTGAACACGATGAGCATGGCCCCTACGTTCACAGCGAGTCGGAGGCCGTCGGTGGTGCCTGTGGCAATGGCATCGAGCAGGTTTTCGCCCGAACGGGTGTTGGTGTGGGTGAGCTTTTCAATGCCTTGTTTTTCGGTTTCGGGCAACAGCATTTTGGCGCAGAGCACAGAAGCGGGGGCCGACATGATGGAGGCCGACAACAAATGGCGGGCAATGTAGAGCTGGTGTTCGGGGTCGTTGCCACCCAAAAAACCCACATAAGCCGCAAACACACCGCCCGCAATGTTGGCCATGCCGCCCACCATCAGGCAAAGCAATTCGGAGCGGGACATGCCCTCCAGATACGGTTTGATGACCAGCGGCGCTTCGGTTTGCCCGATGAACACGTTGGCCGCCGCTGCAAAACTTTCGGGGCCGCTGAGCCCCATGCTCTTGGTGAGTACCCACGCAATGCCGTATACAATCTTTTGCATGACGCCGTAGTAAAACAAAATGGCAGACAACGCCGAATAGAACATCACAGTTGGCAATACCCGAAAAGCAAAAATGTATGCCGGCGCTTTGCTGGTGGCCATGTCGCCCAGCAAAAATCCGGCACCGTATTCCGACCACTCAATGATGTAGGTAAATATTTTGGCAAACTGGTCGAACCCCCAGCTCACCTGCGGCACCTTGAGCACCAGCAGGGCAAAGGTGAGCTGGAGGAGCAATCCAGCCCCCACCAGCCGCCAGTTGATGGCCCGGCGGTTACGGCTCAACCCATAGAGTATTCCGATTAACCCGAAAACGCCGAGCAGCCCCCGACCGATGTGTTCCAATGTTTCCATTTTACAAAAGGATATTTTGGGCGAAAAGTACGGGGCTTACCGCACACCGGCGTAATTTTGCAGCATCTGAATCCATACCGGCATGAAATCATTTGTCATCGGCATCTGCGGCGGCAGCGGCAGCGGGAAAACCTCGTTTATCCGCAGCCTGCGCGAGGCATTTACCCTGGAGGAACTCTGCATTGTGTCGCAGGACGATTATTACCGCCCGATCCATGAACAGGAAATCGATACCGAGGGCATCCACAACTTTGACCGGCCCGATGCGGTGGACAAAAAAGCCTTGAGGCACGACCTGGAGCGGC